>JAJOLG010000005.1:3933-16135 GCA_021129445.1 Candidatus Altimarinota bacterium
AATTTTTAATATTGACATAAAAAATATTTTTATTATTTTAAAATTACTGTAGACAGAAAGCAAAAGTTTTTAACTTTAATAAGACTTTCCGAAGTAATCACCAAAATTTCAAAAATATTTATTTTTGGTAGGTCGAGATTATTAAAATTTGTCTGCATACTTATTAGCAAACAAATATTTTTTATAATATGGCTATCACTAAACAACAAAAAATTGATCAATTATCTGAATTATCTAATCAAATCAGAGAAGCAAAATCTGTTGTTTTTGCACAATTTAGCTGAGTTTCAGTTGAAAAAGCAAAAAAAATCAGAAGATCTTTGGCTGAACAATGAGCAAAAATGAAAGTTATTAAAAAAACTTTGATTAAAATTGCAGCAAAAGAAGTTTATTGACTTGAACTTTCTGATGAATCACTTCAATGACAAATTGCTGTTATTTGTTCAAATGATGAAATTGTTTGATGACCAAAAGTTATCAAATCGTTTTCTAAAGATTTAGATATTAAATTAACTTGATGAATTTTTGAAGAAAAAGAACTTTCTAAAGCGCAAGCGCAAGAGCTTGCAAATATGTTATCGAAAGATCAACTTATCGCTAAAATGCTATGAAGTATGATGGCACCAATTCAATGATTTTACTCTGCAAATAAAGCAGTTCTTTCAGGATTCGCAAGAGTTCTTGATGGACACAGAGAAAATCTTGAAAAACAATCTTAATTTTAAATTAAGAAAAACAATTTTTATTAAAAATATAATTTTATTATTATGTCTGAAACTACAAACTTACCAGAATTATCTAAAGAAGCACAATGAATTCTTGATGCTGTTAAAACTTTATCAGTAATGGATTTAGCTAACTTGGTTAAACATTTAGAAGAAGAATTTTGAGTATCTGCTGCTGCACCAGTAGCTGTTGCTGCTTGATGAGCTGCTTGATGAGAAGAAGCTGCTGAACAAACTGAATTTACAGTTGAATTAACTGCTGTTTGAGCATCAAAAATCTGAGTAATTAAAATCGTAAGAGAAATTACTTGATTATGATTAAAAGAAGCAAAAGAAGTTGTTGATTGAGCTCCAAAAACTGTTAAAGAAAAAGTTTCTAAGGAAGAAGCTGAAGAAATCAAAGCTAAACTTACTGAGGCTTGAGCTACTGCTGAAATTAAGTAATGACGCAATTGTTTTTCGAAGAAAAAGAATTGATGACATTACTTATTATATAAGATGAAGTAATTTTGCTTGAAAAATATTAAAAACCCGATTTTAAAATCGGGTTTTTTTGTTTTTTTATTAGTTTTTTTACTGATTTAATCTTTTAGATTAAACTTGTATTTTTTTCTAAATAAAAAAATCAGAAGTATTTTATAAGAATGCTTCAACAAAAATATTTTTTTTATTTTAAAATAAAAAAAGACTTCAAAGCTTGAAGTCTTTTTACCTTTTGTTTCTTGAAAAGCTATTAAATAAAAGCTGTTCAAAAACATCATTTTGATACGATCATAATTTTTGTTTTTATTTTTATAAAATTTTTTTGATTATCTAAAATTAGATAATCTTACTTTAAAAAAATATTTTTTCACTTTAAAAAATTTTACAAATGATAAAAATATTTTTTTATAGTAATTTAATTATAGAAAAAATTTTTATAAAAACAACACAATTTTATAAAATAAATGTTACAATTAAATTATTTATATTTTCAATAATAAAATACTTCTTCTCATATTTTTGTTTTTCAATAATTAGGCAACAAAATTATAAAATCCTCTTCTGCAATTATTTCAGTATCTCAATCAAATCAAATTAATTCTCATTTTTTAATTTCTTTAAAATTATCTATTCAATCTTTAAACAAAAAATTTCATGTTTTTGTAGTTTTAATTTTATACATTACAATCAATTGATTGTTATAATTATTTACATTTCAATCTATTAAATTAAAATATTTTAATAAATTTAAAGATGTTTTTAATCAAATATCAAATGCATCTGGGGATTTATGTTGTCAGCATTCTAATGTAAAAGCAATTTTTCCTATTGAATGCATATAAAGATTGGTATCTCATGAAAGCATATCTCATCAATTCTTTTCCCATCAGATAATAATTTTATCTGTTCATATAATTTTTCAAATTTTCAATTCATCTTGAAAATCCTCAGCAAACATAAAAGGTTCTGATTTAGAACTTGTTGAATGTATATCTAACAACACATCAGAATTATCCAATAAATATTTTAATTCTTTTACTCTATTTACCTCGTAATCATCAGATTTTTTATCAAAAAATTTTTTTTTAAAAATTCTATTTAAATTATAATTAATTTGTCTAGTGCCTTTTTTTATAGCCTCCTCATTTCAATAAGCTAAAATAACTTTTCATTTTAATAATTTAATTTTTCAATTATTAAAATTATCTTTTAAATAATCTACAACCTTAACTCATGAAATTTCATCTCAATGAATTCATCAAAATATTGTAATTACTGGTCATTTTATTTTTGAATCAAAAATAAATACTCCGGATATATTTTTAAATTCTTTCATTTTGTTATTTTTATAATTTAAATGTACAAAATATTCACTTTATGTGCAAAAAATAATTAAACTGGTAAAATATTTTTTGAGATTATTTTTTTAAATTAAAATTTTCCACCCCCTGATATAAATGCCTCTTCTTTTGTTATATTTATTTTTTGGTACCTACTTTAAGTTAATATTTTACAATTGTAAAATATTTATTATTGATTATTTTTCTCAAGAAAGATATTTTGATATTTAATATCATCATTAGCCCCATTGTTTACAACAGTTTGAAGCAATTTTGGTATTTCATTAAATCTAAATTTTTCATAAACTGGTTTTGATATTAAATCACTCTTTTATTCTCATATAAAATTTTTTTGATATATGAAAAATTTTTTTTAAGTTTAAAAAAAATTTAAAAAAATTTTACATGAATTTTATTTATTTACAAAATCATAGTTATTATTCACTTTTACAAGGCCTCCCATCCCCAAAAAAACTCGCATCCTTCGCAAAAGAAAAGTGAATGAAAGCAATTGCAATGACAGATTCTTGAAATCTGTATTGAGCTTTGGAATTTTATCAAGCTTGTGAAAAGGAGTGAGTAAAAGCGATTTTGTGATGTGAAATGTTTATTGCGCCGAGGTCTTTGCACAAAAAAGAAAATAGGGCAGATTGAAGACCTTTTAATATGCTTTTTTTGGCTGAAAATAATGAATGATACAAAAATTTAACAAGGCTTTCAACAACTTCATTTTTGGAATGAATGTACTATAAACCTCGTATTGATTATGAAGTAATTGAGAAAAATAAAAAATGATTGATTGCGATTGATTCTTGAAGATGGACGAAATTGGCTAGTTTGATTATTGAAAATTGATCAGAGGAAGAAATTGAGAGTTTAATTAAAAAACATTTAGAAATTTTTTGACCAGAAAATTATTTTTTTGGGATTTTGGACCATAAAAATACACCGGTTCAATTGGATTTAAATGAAAAATTAAAAGAATATTGAAAAAAATTTTGAGTAAAATGTGTGGCTTTACAAAATTCTTTTTACCTAAATCCAGAAGATGCAGAGGTTCAAGATATTGTGACTTGTATTGCAACTTGAAGGGATTTGGATGATTGAAGAAGAGATTCGATGATTGATGAGGATTACTCTTTGAAGGATCCAGAAGATATGATAAAATCTTTTGAAGATTTTCCAGAAGCAATTGAAAATACTGAAAAAATTGCGGATAGATGTAATGTTTCGTTTGAACTTTATGTTTATCGTATTCCGGATTTTTATCCGCCAAAGGATGTTCAAGAAAAAATTTGAGTAAAAACACCGATTGAATATTTTAGGCATATTTGTATTGAGTGATTAAAAGAAAGGTATTCTGAATTTGTAGAGCATTTGCAAAAAATTTCTTGGAAAAATTTGGATGAGTCAACAATTGATAATCAAAAAATTGATTTAACTCCAAAATCAAAAAGAGAGGATGATATTGATAATTCAAAAGAAAAAAAACTTGCAGAAGATTCAGAAAAAGCAGGTTTAAGGATAGCTGTTCGTTTTGAGCACGAGTTTAAAATTATTCAAAAAATGTGATTTGAATCGTATTTTTTGATGGTGTCGGATTATTGTAAATGGGCTCGGGATAATGATATTATGGTTGGGCCTTGAAGGTGATCGTGAGCGGGGTCGATTATTGCATATGCGATGAAAATTACAAATATTGATCCTTTGCGTTATTGATTGCTTTTTGAGAGGTTTTTAAATCCAGATAGGGTATCGATGCCCGATTTTGATATTGATTTTGAAGATAATAAAAGGGATCAGGTAATTGCATATGTGACAAAAAAATATTGAGCTGATCATGTTGCACAGATTTCAACATTTTGAACAATGGCAGCAAGAGCAGCAATTAAAGATGTTTGAAGGATTTATTGAATATGATTTTGAGAAATGAATGAATTTGCGAAGCTTATTCCAGAAAAACCTTGAACAAAACTTGCAGAAGCATGGGAAGAAGAGGCTCTTTTGAGAGAAAAAGTTGAATCAGAGGAAAAGTTTAAGAAAGTTTGGGACGCAGCAAGGATTTTAGAGTGAAATGTAAGGCATATTTCTGTGCATGCTTGTGCGGTTGTAATTGCTGATAAGCCTCTTGAAAATTACACGGCACTTCAACATCCGCCAAAAAATGATAAAATTATTATTTCACAATTTTCCGCAAAACCGCTTGAAACTTTATGACTTTTGAAGATGGATTTTCTTTGATTGAAAAATTTATCAATTTTAAAAAATGCAATTCATGTGATAAAACAGGTTAGAAATGTTGAAATTGATATAAATAATATTCCAATTGCGGATAAAAAAACTTTGGAATTGTTTAAAAAATGAGAAACAACTTGAATTTTTCAGTTTGAATCTTGATGAATGAAAAAATATTTGAAAGAATTGGAGCCAACAAGATTTGAGGATTTGATTGCAATGAACTCGCTTTATCGTCCTTGACCAATGGAATATATTCCAACTTTTATCAAGTGAAAACATTTTCCATCAACGGTAAAATATCCACACGAAAGTTTGGAGGAAATTTTGAAAGAAACTTATTGAATTGCGGTGTATCAAGAGCAAATTTTACAAATTGCACAAATTTTTGCTTGATATTCGCTTGGACAAGCGGATTTGCTTCGTAGAGCGATTTGAAAAAAAATTGCCGAGGAAATGGTGAAACAAAGGTGAATTTTTATTCAGAAAGCAGTTGAAATTTGAAGAGATGAAAAGTTGGCAGAGCATATTTTTGATGATATTATTGTACCTTTTGCGGGGTACGGGTTCAACAAATCTCATGCAGCCGCATATTCAATGGTGGCCTACCAAACAGCATATTTAAAAGCCCATTATCCAACCGAATTTATGGCTGCACTTTTAATGTCAGATAGGTCAAATGCAGACAGAGTTGCAGTTGAAATTCAAGAGTGTAATCAAATGTGAATAGATGTTTTGCCACCAGATGTGAATGAATCTTTTGAAAATTTTACGGTAGTTTGAGAGTGAAAAATTCGTTTTGGGCTTTCTGCGATTAAAAATTTGTGAGATAATTGAATTGAAGCGATTATCTCTGAAAGAAAGGCGAATTGAAAATTTAAAAATATTACAGATTTTATTTCTAGACTTGATTATACTCATTTAAATAAAAAAAATTTTGAGGCTTTGATTTTTTCGTGAGCAACGGATTGTTTATGAGAAAGAAATGCTCTTGCTGACTCTTTACTTGAAATGATTGAGTTTTCAAAAGCAAAATGACATGAAAAAGACAGTGGTCAGATGGATTTATTCTGAATGATGAGTGTCTGATGAGAAAATGTGTCAGAATTTAAATTAAAAGATGTAAAACCTGCTGATATTGAGACAAGACTTGATTGGGAAAGGGAGTTTTTGGGTCTTTTTGTATCTCAGCATCCACTTGCAGGGCTTGAAAATTATATTTTAGCAAGAACTTTTGATTTGGAAAAATTGGATGAAAAATCTTTAAAATCCGATAAATTAAAAACTTTTGCAGGTTTGATTACTTGATTAAGAATTATTAGAACTAAAAAATGAGAAGACTTTTCAGTGTTTAATTTTGAAACTCCTCAGTGAAATTTTGAAGCAGTATTTTTTCCAAAATCTCATGCAAAAATAAAAAATAGAATTGCAGAATGAAAATCATTTTTAATAAAATGAAAAATAAAAATTAGAAATTGATGAATTCAAATTGTGTGAGAGGAGTTGATAAAATTGAAGATTGAAGAATTAAGATGACATGCAAAGGAGCAAAATGTTTTATGAGAAAATAAACATTTTCATCAAAAAGAGGTAAAAATTCCAGTTTTGCATGATGAATTTAAAAAAGAATGGGTGATAAAAGTTCCGTATTCTACAACAGAAAAGCATATGGCAAAATTAAAGGAAATGCTTTTGAAGAATACAAAAGAGGAATGATGACATTCTGTAAGGGTGATTTTACCTTGATGAAAAGAAGTTGATTGGCCGAAAATGGTTGATGCAAATTGAAAATTAAGAAGTGATGTTTTGGAGATGTTTAAGACTTGAAGTGGAGATTTGGAGAAATTTGAGTAGAAAAATAAAAAAGAAGGCTAATCGCAATGAAAACTCCTTCTTTTTTTTATTAAATTTAAAAAAAATGGGATTGCAAGTTATTTTATTCAAATCTTTTTATTACAGGTTTTCAGTTTGGATCATATTTTTCTGCATATTCTAAAAATTTATCCAATTCAAACCATGAATTATATTTACTGAAATCATCTTTTTTAACTATTTTTTTAACATTATTTTTATCTATTCAAGTTAAATTTGCCATAAAATTATTTCATTTATTAAATATTCAAAATAAACTTGCTTTTAGGTTGCTTAAAATTTTAACAAAAAATTTTTTTTCTGTAAATTTATCATTATAATAAGCATATCAGTTATTATATGGTTTGTTTTTCAAAATTGTAAAATCTTGAGTTGGTATGTCTCATTGTCATAAAACAACATTTTTTTTTCAATTTAAATCTTCAGCTACATCCATAATCATATAAGCATGACCTGTTTTCGATCATCATTTTCTTAAAACTATTAAATCTCAAGGTAAAACATTGTTTTTATTAATTGTTTTTAAGTCTCTTTTTAATACATATGTACTTGAATATGCAAATTGATATAACATATATTTTTTAAAACTTTTACGATCTAAATTTTTAATTAAATATGGGTTTTGTAGGTTATTTTCCAATTTGAAATCAATTTTATTAATAGAATTTTTTGCAAAATTGTATTCTCACCGTAACCTCATAACAGAATCTGCACATTGTTGATTTTTCCAAATATCCCAATTTAAAATTCATGAAACTCTGTGTTTATCCCATAATTTTTTTCAATTTCTAGAATAAACTCATGTAAATTCCTTTTTTAATGGAAGATTTCTAATCCATTCCGAAAAACTTCATTTTTTTACATTAACTCGTTTAATTGATTGTGGTTTTTTGATAAAATCAATTAATTTAACAGAATTATTTCTATCATAATTAAATAAATAAGAAAAATTATTTTTATAAAAATTGTTATCAATTTTTTGCTTTCAAATAATTTTTTTCTCAATTTTAGAAATTTTTTTAATTGTATTATATTCATTTATATCAACTTTTAATGCAATTGATTCTTTTTGTCATTTTTCAATTTTCTGATTTTTTATTATCTTATCGTTTTTTATTTCAATTTTTTTCTCAAAAACTTTAAAAGTTTTTTTTAATTCTAAAAAATTTTTTAGAATTTCATCTTTATCTCAATTATTTTTTTGATTATTGTAAATTGAGATAATTTTTTTCTCTGATTTTAAAATATTTTCTTTAATTCTGCCTCAAAGTTTTTCATTTTTTTCAATTTTTTCTTCCAATTCAGAAATTTTTTTATTAATTGTATTAAATTTATCTGAAATATTCAAATGTTTAAAAACAAATATATCATCATTTAGTGATGATAAATCTCATTCTAAGATTTGTATATCATTTTTTAGATTATTAATTTGTACTTGTTGAGATTTAATATCTGCTATTAAAATATTATTTTTTTGTAAAATAAAAATAGAAAAAGTTGTAAATATACAAAATAACAACATTGATATAAAATTCTTTTTAAGAAGATCTGTAATTTTTTTCATTTAATTCATTTTTTTTATAAATCAGAATATTATACCAATAAAAAAACACTTTTTATAAAAAAGTGTTGTTATTTTATATAAAATATTTTATTTTATTCAAATTCTCCTTCTAGCTTTTTCCAAAACCTTCATCGCGTTCCATTTCATCTTTTTCGCTCAAATTTCTCTAATTTCAGCCAAAAAATTTTTATCTTTTTTATATTTTTCTTCCAATTCCTCTCTTTTTTTCCACATTGGTCAAAAATATTTTTTCATATTTTCAAAAAGTGCTTTTTTTGCATCTCAATATCAATAATTTCATTTTAAGTAATTTTGTCTCATTTTTTCAATTTCTTCTTCATTTGAAACCAATTTATAAAGTGCAAAAATATTACATTTATCAGGATTTTTTGGTTCTTCAACGGTTTTTGAATCGGTAGAAATTGACATAATTTTTTTCTTAATTTCATTTTCTGTTCAAAAAAGCGGAATTGTATTTCAATAAGATTTTGACATTTTTTGTCAATCTAATCACGGAATTGTTTTTAATTCTTCTTGAATTTTTGCTTCTGGAATTGTAAAAACTTCATTTCACTCTTCGCAAAATGTATAATTAAATTTTTTTGCAATATCTCTTGTAATCTCTAAATGTTGAATTTGATCCTTTCAAACTGGCACTTTATCGGCTTTTACGATTAAAATATCAGCTGCCATTAAAACTGGATATGAAAAAAGTGCATGGTTTGGTGACACTCAATTTGCAATTTTATCTTTATAAGAATGTGCTTGTCAAAGCATTCATATTCATGTAATTGATGATAAATACCAATAAAGTTCGGTTACTTCTGGAATATCAGACTGGACATATAAAATCACTTTTTCAGGATCTAATCAAACTGCCAAATAATCCAAGATTGTATTTTTCACATTTTCACGCAAAATTTTTGCATCTCATGGTTTATTTAAAGAAGTTAAAGAATGCAAATCTGCAATCATCATAAAAATTTCATCTCAATCTTTTTTAGAATTTTGAGCATCGACCATTTGTTTCATTGCTCAGAAATAATTTCAAATATGCAATTTTCATGATGCTTGAATTCAAGTTAAAGTTCTCATTTTTTAAAAATTATTTTATTTTTTTTATGATAAAAAATTTTTTTTAATAATAAAAATTTTTTTTAATTAAAAAAATCTCAGAAATTTTTTTCTGAGATTTGTGATTGTTTTTAATTTTTTATCTTATTCTTATATAAGATTGTTTTCATGATTTTGATGTATTTCTGATCCAAGAACAAATTTTTTGTCAGAAATCATTATAAACTGCGAATAATTCTTGACTTACATTTGATGGATTTTCTTCATCGTATTTTGTAATTACCCTTATAACTTGTGATCATAAAATATTTTTTTCTTCTTTTAAGGAGTCAATTTTTTTCTTGATTTCTGCTGGACAATTTTCATATTTTTCATCTTCACAATATGCTCTTTGATAAGATGTAATTATTGCTTTTTCTCTTTTTCATAAAAAACCTTTTTTAATATAGTCATCAGGGCAATAATGTATAACTTTTGCTTTTAATGTTTCATTATCTCAATTATACATTTCTAAAAGTGATTTTGATTGTCAAATTAAATACGGCAATCAATGTTTTCATAATCGTTTATTATATGCTAAATCCATTGCAGATAAAATTATCATTTCATTGAATTTTTTTCATCATCATTGTTGAGAAACATTTTTATTTTCACATTTTTCACAAACTGGGCATTCTTTTTGTACTAATTCTTCACCAGTTCAAGTTCAAACTTTACTAGATTTTTTTACTACTTTTACTCATTCTGTTGAAATTGCATCTTCAGAAATTCACGAGTAGGCTGCTTCTAAATCAGCTTTTAAGGATATTATTTCTTCATCTTTTTTTACTAAATTTTCATTACAAGTTTGAATTGCACCAGATTGAGATTTAATTGTCTCATCTTTTTTTTCGATACTTGCCTTTGCTTTTTTCAGAGTTTTTAAAGCTTTGTCAATTTTTTGATCTTTTTCTTGTATTAATGTTGTTAAATCTTGGGTTATGTAAAAATAACCAGCTGGTCATCAAATTAACAAGATTACTGTTAAAAAAATTGCATAAATTTTTGTTTGGTTCATATTTTTATTAAATTATTTTTTATTTTTATATTATTTTTTCTTTTTTTTTCATTAAAAATGAATTGTAAAAAAAATTTTTTATTTTATTATAAATTTTTTTTCCAAAAAATAAATTTATTTTCAAGATAAATTGAAAAAAATTTGACTAAAATTTTTTTTTTTCTATTTTTTTCTGGCAATTATTAATTTTTTTAATTTAATTTTTTTTGGCAAAGTTTAGAAAAAGAGCAAAAGGTAGGTATTTACAAAAAAATGCCTGTAATGAGGAAATAAAATTTCCAAAAATCAAAATCATTTTACCAGAAGAATGATGAGTTAAAGAGGTGTCTAGCAAAGAATGATTGCAAATTGCAGAAGAACATTGATTAGATTTAGTTTTAATTTCAGAAAATTCAAATCCGCCACTTTGTAAAATTGTGGATTACTGAAAATTTCTTTATGATTTGAAGAAAAAAGAAAATAAGAAAAATAAAACTCAAAATAAAACTGAAATTAAATGAATTAGACTTTCTTTGAATATCTGAGAACATGATTTTAATCTAAAAGTTAAGCAGGCAATTTGATTTTTAGAAGATAAAAATAAACTAAAAGTTGAAATTAGATTTAGATGAAGGGAGATGGCTTATCAAGATATGTGAGTTGAGAGAATGAAGGAATTTGCGGAAGCATTAAAAGATTTTTGAAAAATTGACCAAGAGCCAAAATTAAATTGAAGAAAAATTTTTATGTCGATTACGCCGATAAAAAAGAAATAAATAAAAATTCAAAATAATTAAATATTATGAAACAAAGAGTTAGATCAGCTGTAAAAAAAAGATTTTACAAAACAAAATGAGGAAAATGAAAAGTTATGAGAGCAAAAGCAAATCATAGACATAGATTAATTCCAAAATCAAAAAGAATTAAGCAAATGTCTTGAAAAACACATTGTTTGGCTTCAATCACTCAAAATAATACTTATTCAAAAGCACTTTAATTGTGTGTAAATTTCAAAAAAATAATTAATTTAAAATGACTAGAGTAAAAACAGGTTTTGTCACTAGAAGAAGACATAAAAAAGTAATCAAACAAGCAAAATGATTTAGATGGGGTAGATCTAAACTTTTTAAACTTGCAAAAAATGCAATTGCTAAATCTTGAATGAACGCATACAGAGATAGAAGAGTTAAAAAAAGAACTTTCAGAAGACTTTGGATTTCAAGAGTTTCTGCGTTTTTAAGAACAAGATGAGAAAAATATTCTACTTTTATAAATAAAATGCAATTAAAAAATATTGTTGTAAATAGAAAAATGATGGCTGATTTAGCTGCGCAACATCCACATGCAATGGAAGAAATTGTAAAAAAAGTTGCATAATTTTTTTACGAAGTTAAAAAAATCCCTTTCGGGGATTTTTTTTATTGTGAATTGTGTTTTTATAAAAATTTTTTAGATAAAAAATTTTGTTTTTTAAAAAATAATTTTTTAGATGTCTAAAAAATATTTTATTTACTAAAAAAATATTTAAAAATAAAAAAATAATTTATAAAAATGAAACAAATTTTCTTACTAATTTTAATTTTATCATCATTTTTTTTATCATCCTGTGTTGAAATACCAGAAAAAACATGAATTGAACCAATTTTTATTGAAGATAATTTAAAAAATATTTGAGATGTAGAAAAAATTTTAGATACTTGAATTTCTGAAAATGATGATTGAATTCAAAAAAATGAAGATGAAAATACAGAAACTAATACTTGAACTGCTATTTTAAATTCACAATCTTGATCAGATTTGTGAACTTGAAAAATTTTAGATAATGAATCAAATCTTGATTTGTGAGAAAATTTAGATGATGAAGTAAAAACTT
>JAJOLG010000074.1 GCA_021129445.1 Candidatus Altimarinota bacterium
AGCTTTGCGAGATAGAGCGGATTTAAAATTAAGTTTTTCAAAAATGACTTTTACTCATCAAATGATGAGATTTATTTTATTTGAACAGATTTTTAGGGCTTTTTCAATTTTGAATAATACAAGTTATCATAAATAATTTTTGATTTTTTAAGGAAAAAGTTTTATGTTTTTTGGGAAAACAAATTGAAAAACTTGAAAAAAACAGGTGAAAAAAAATTTTTTTGAAAAATTTTTCTGACCATGAAATTTTTTTTGAAAATTGAGAAAAAATTTGTTTGGATGAGTGGGAAATTTTGTAAAAAATTAAAAAATTTAAAAAAATGAAAATATTTTATCAATGAATAAAAGGCTCGTATTCTTCAATTCCAGTTTACGAAATGGCAAAAAAATACGGAATTTTAGAGGAAAATATTTTTTGATGTGATGAAAATTTTACTGAAATTTGGAAAAAAATTGATGCTGAAAAAGATGCGATTTGAGTTTTGCCAATTGAAAATTCGTATGCTTGAATGATTCATGAAAATCTTTTTAATTTTTTGCATTTTGATTTTAAAATCATTTGAGAGGTTTCTGTGCAAGTAAATCACTGCCTTTTGTCGAAAGAAAAAAATATTTCTGATGTAAAAAAAGTTTTTTCGCATCCTCAGGCTTTGTCGCAATGTTTTGAATTTTGTGAAAAAAATTGAATTTCTCAGGAAAAATTTGTGGATACTGCACTTTCTGCTAAAATGCTTGCAGAGTCTGATGAGAAGTGAATTTGAGCAATTACATCTCGTAATGCAGGAGAGATTTTTTGATTAAATATTTTAGCAGAATGAATTCAGGATCAGGATTGAAATACGACAAGAATGTTTATTGTTGCGAAAAAGTCGTCGGATTTCGTTTTGAAAAATGATGATTTGAAATGAAAAATTTCAATTTTGTTTGAGTTAAGAAACCATCCTGCTGCACTTTACAAGTGCTTGTGAGCTTTTGCGACAAATGATTTGAATTTGACAAAAATTGAATCGATGCCAAATTTGAAAAATCCTTTTAATTATTTATTTTGCATTGATTTTGAATGAAAAATGTGAGGTGAAAAAGTGAAAAATATGTTCAAGGAATTGGAGTTTTTTGCTGAACAAATAAAGGTTTTAGGAGAATACTAAAATGATAAAAAAAATTTCAATAAAAAATTATCGCAATATCAAAAACATTGAATTAAATTTTTCTGAAAAGGAAAATTTGATTTTGTGAAAAAATTGACATTGAAAAACCTCCATTTTGGAGGCAGTTTATTTTTTGTCTGTTTGAAGGGCTTATCGTTCGCATTCTTGGGATGAAGTTGTGAATTTTAACGAAGATTTTTCTTCGATTGATTGAGAATTTTTTTCTGAAAAAATTAAAAATTTGTCAGTTTTTTTGCAAAAAAAGCCAAGAAAAAAGATAAAATTTACGATAAATAATTCAGAAGAAAAACTTTTGGATTTTATTTGAAATTTTTCTTCTGTGTATTTTTCGCCTGATGATTTGAAGATTATCAAGGATTGACCAAGTTTTAGGAGGAATTTTTTGGATTCACTTTTGGTAAAAATCAACAAGGATTTTTTATTTAATTTAACAAATTATTGAAAAATTTTAAAGCAGAGAAATGGGATTTTGAAAAAATATTGAGAGTCGAGCAGGTTTGAGATTTTGGAAATCTTAAAAATTTTTGACGAAAAATTAGCTGATTTTTGAACAAAAATTCAGCTTGAAAGGCAAAAAATTTTGGAAAAAATTTCTGAAAAAATTTTATTTTTTTACAAAAAAATTTCTTCGTGATGATGAAAAAAAATTTCCGAATGAAAAAATTTTACACTTAAATATTTACATTGATTGGAAAAAATTTCGCAAGAAAATTTTTTGGAAAAGTTAAATTTAAGAATTGAAAGGGATTTAATTTTGTGATATACCAGCGTTTGACCGCATCGAGACGATATTGAGTTTTTTTTGGACGAAAAAATTATGAAAGATTTTGCCTCGCAATGAGAAATTAGAACTTGAATTTTGGCTTTAAAATATGCGGAAATTGAGATTTTGAAAGAAGAGTGAAAGGAAATAACCTTGCTTTTGGATGATGTTTTTTCTGAACTTGATGCGGATAGACAGGCTTCTTTGGTTGATTTGTCGAAGAAATATCAGACGATTTTTACTTCGGTGCATTATTCAGGGGATTTGGAAGATGTGAAGGTTTTTGAGTTGGTGGAGTGAGGTTTTGTTGGTGGGTAGTTTTTTTTAAAAAATCTTAAATATTTTTTGAGTTTCTAAAAAAAATCTTTTTACTAAATAAAAAATTTAAAAAACATGCAAAAAAAAATCTGAAAATTAATTTTAATCCTTTGACCAAGCGGAGTTTGAAAATGAACTCTAATTTCTTTGCTTAAAAAAAGGAAAAATCCTGAAAAATATTTTTTCCCAATTTCTTGCACTACGAGAAAACCTAGATTAATAAAAGAAACCTGAGAATTTGAAAAAGATGGTGAGAATTATTTTTTTATTTCAAAAGAGGAATTTGAGAAAAAAATTGAAAATTGAGATTTTTTGGAGTATGCTCATGTGCATTGAGAAACATATTATTGAACATTAAAAAAGCCAATTTTGGATGCGATAAATGAGTGAAAAATTGTAATTCGTGAAATTGATGTTCAAGGTTTTGAGACAATTTGTAAAAATTTCGATAAAACTTTGCTTTGATCGATTTTTATTGATATTCCACCGCTTCATCTTCTGAAAAATCGTATTCGTGCTCGTGCACCGATTTCGGAAAAGGAGTTGCAAAAAAGGATGGAAAGTATGCAGAAAGAGCTTGTTTATCGTGATGAAGTTGATTTTATTGTGAAAAATATTGAGAATGGGGTTGAGGAGATGTATGAGGATTTGGAGTTTAAGATTGGAGTGATTTCTGATGAAGATTTAAAAAGTAAAATAAAAAAACAATATGAAAAATAATTTTTACATAACAACATCAATAGCCTACGCAAATTGAGAACCGCATTTGTGATTTGCGATGGAGTCAATTTTGGCAGATTCGATAAATCGTGCTCAAAAAATGTTTTGAAAAGAGACGAGATTTTTAACTTGAACAGATGAGCATTGAATAAAAATTTTTAAAAAAGCAGAAGAATTATGAATGTCTGCGAAAGAATTATGTGATAAAAATTCTGAAAAATTTAGAAATTTAAAGGAAAAATTAAACCTGTCAAATGATGATTTTATCAGAACAGCTGATCAAGAAAGGCATTGGCCAGGTGCTCAGAAGATTTGGGAGAAATTGGTTGAAAAGTGAGATATTTACAAAAAACATTATGAAGGGCAATACTGCGAAGGTTGTGAGGTTTTTTTGCCTGAAAAAGATTTAATTGAGTGAAAATGCCAAATTCATAAAAAAGAGCCGGTAAAAATTTCTGAGGAAAATTATTTTTTCAAATTGTCAAAATATTCCGATCAAATTTTGGATTTATTAAAAAGCGATAAATTGAAAATTATTCCATCTTTTAGAAAAAATGAAATTATGAAAATGTTGGAAGGAGAGGGGTTGCAGGATGTTTCATTTTCAAGGCCAAAAAAATCTTTGCTGTGGTGAATTCCGGTTCCTGGTGATGAAAATCATAATATGTATGTTTGGTGTGATGCTTTGACAAATTATATTTCTGCACTTTGATATGCGGAAAATTCTGAAAATTTTGAAAAATTTTGGCAAAATTGAGAAATTGTTCATTCAATTTGAAAAGATATTGTGAGGTTTCATGCGGGGATTTGGATTTGAATGCTTTTGTCTGCGGAAATAAAAGTTCCTGAAAATATTCACATTCATTGATTTTTGACTTCAAATTGAGAAAAAATGTCAAAATCTATTTGAAATGTTGTTGATCCGATTGAGTATGTTGAAAAATATTGAGCTGAAAGGTTGAGGTATTTTTTGCTTCGTGAGGTGCCAACTTGAAGAGATGCGGATTTTACGAAAGAGCAATTTTTAAATATTTGTAATGCACATCTTTCAAATTGACTTTGAAATTTGATAAATCGTGTTGCTGTGATGTCTAAAAAAAATTGAGTTGAAAAATCTTGAAAAATAACTTTTGAGCATTTTGAAAAGAAAATTACCGAAACTTGGAAAAATTTTGAAGAAAAAATCTCAATGGATTTTTGAAATTATGATACACAGTGAGCTCTTGTTGAGGCTTGGGAGCTTGTTGAATTTTGAAATAAACAAATGGACGAGTTAAAGCCTTGGCTTGTTAAAAAGGAAAATGAGGAAAAATTTGTTGAAATTATGCAAAATTTTTTGGAATTGATAAAAGAAATTTGAAAAATTTTGCAGGCATTTTTACCTGAAACTTCGGAAAAAATTTTGAAGATTTATGAAAGTGGGGAGAGTGAGATTTTGTTTGAGAGGGTAGAGTAGATAATAATTTTTTGTTGCATTGTTGCTATTTTATATTCTGTTATTCTGAGCAAAGTGAAGAATTTTCTAAGCTACAAAAAAATAAAACCTATCAAAAACCAATTTAACATTAAAATTCCCTTTTATTCATCTTTTTAATTCCAAAAATCACTCATAAACTTTAATAAATTTTTCATCACCAAAAAATTTTCTTCATTCACTTTCCAAAAAATTTTCAAGGAAAAAAATCTCATCTGGGATTTTTTCTTTATTTTTGGCTAAAAATTCGGATTTTTGATAAATTTTTGAGTAGGAAATTTCTTCTAAAAAATTTTTTCAATCGTCAAAAATTTTTTTCACCTCCAAAAAATTTTTTTCATCTTCCAAAAATTTTTTTGCCAAATCAATTTTTCAAAAACACAATTTTGTTGCTTCTTCGATGTTTCACAAAAAATTATTTTCTTCCAAAATTTTTTTTATTTCTTCATTTTTTAATTTAAAAAATTCAATTTTTTGAAATCTTGAAATTATCGTTGGTAAAAGTAAATTTTCATTTTTTGTTGTGCAAATAAAAATTGAGTTTTTTGCTTCTTCGATAGTTTTCAAAAAGGCATTTGATGTTTCATCTGTCATTCTTTCGATGTTTTTTATCAAAAAAACTTTTTTTCATCAAATTGCACTTGTGTTTGCAATTTTTATAATTTCACGAATATCTTCAACTCAAATTTGCTCTGTTTTTACTTTTCTTTTTTTCCTATCCTCCTGTGAAATATTGGTTGTTTTGGGGATTTTTTCTTCATCGCATCATTCAAACCGTACATCTCAAAGTGAATAAAAATTTGTTAAAAAATTTTCTCAAAGAATTTTTTTCGCAAAAATTTTTCAAGTTTCAAATTTTCAAATTCAATCTGGTCAAAAAAATAAAATTGCATTTGGAAGATTTTTTCAATCATTTTCCAAATATTTTTCCAAAATTTTTCACTGCCTTTTGTGTCAAAAAAATTTTTCCATTTTAAAAATCAATATCGCTTAATTTTATTTTTTTCCATTTTCCAACTTCTAAATCTCAAAGTTGAATATTATTTATCCTGACTCTTTGCAGTTTTTCAACTCTAAGGCCAAGGTTTCAAACCATTCTTCTAATTTGCCTGTTCATTCATTCTTTTATTACCATTCAAAAACTTCTTGCGGATCTTCTGTAAATTTTTACTGGTTTTTGCAGTTTTCTTCACAAAAATTGCATGGCTTCATTTTGTAACTCTTCAAGTTGGTCGTCGTAAATTTTTCTTGTCGTTAAAACATGATATTCTTTTTCATGTCAAAATGATGGATGGCTTAATTTGTAGGTTAAATCGCCATCGTTTGTCATAATTATCAGCCCCGTTGTCTCCTTGTCAAGTCTTCAAATTGGAAATAATTTTACATCTTTTGGGAAATAATCTGTGATAATGTCTGGTTCATGCTCAGTTCTGTGGGTTGTTGTGACAACTCATGCTGGTTTATTGAAAATGTAATAAACTTTTTTTTCCTCCTCGTTTTTCAAAAATTTTCAATCAACTTCAACTTTGTCAATATCTGGATTTATTTTTGTTCACATTTCTGTGATAACTTTTCAATTCACTTTAACTGCTCATTTTGCAATAAATTCCTCACTTTTTCTACGCGAAGCAATTCATTTTTCTGACATGTATTTTTGTAATCTGATTTTTTTTTCTTCTGACATAAATTTTTATTTTTAGTAATCTGGTTCTCATCAATATTGTAAAAGTCATTTTGTTGTTCAGGCGCTTTCGTTGTGTTTATCAATAAAATCTGAAAATTTTATTATGAAATTTTTTAAATGTTTGTATTTTTTATTGTTTCAATCTTCTATTCAAAATTCTTTTAATTCTTCTTTGTTTCAATTTGCTTTCACGATATCATTTTCTAATTTTTTTAAATTTACAATAATTTCATCATTTGCATTTTCTTCTAAATTATTTGTAAAATTATCTTTTTCAAAAAATTTTGTTGCAATTTTTGCATATTGTGCAGTTTTATTTTTTGTTTCCGATGTATTTAAAAAATTTTTAACTGTTCAAGAAATTTCTGTTTGTTCTGTATTTTCTTTAAAATTAAATAAATTAGATATTTTATTTTTTGCTTTTCATCATAATTTTGCGGTTGTGTCAAAAATATCTTCTTCAACCGGTTTTACTTTTGCAGTAATTCAAAAATTTTGCAAGGTATTATTTAACCCTCATAAAACATAATTTTCAGCATCTTTTTTTCATTGTTTTTCAGCTTGGGTTTTTATTTTGTCCAAATCAAATGAAAAATTATCAAAAAAATCTCATGTTCAGCTTGATAAATCTGTAATTTTTTTCTTTAATTCATCAATTTTTTTAACTGTTTCAGTAAAAGAATCTTCCTGGCAATTTTTTGGTACTGTTCAGTATAAATCATCTTCAAAAAACTCAATTTCATCTTCAAATTTTTTTTTCAAAAGTTTTATTCAACTTATTGGATTTCAATTTTTATCATTTTCTCAAATAATTTCTTTTATTTTTACAACACTTCAAGTTTGGCATTTTTCTGCCATTTTTGCTCAACTTTGAATTGCAAAATTAAGTAGGGCATCAATTTTTTTTAAATCCCTTTGAAAACAATAATTTCATGCAAATTGGATTGTAAATGAGTTGGCAATTTCCTGAAATCATCAGACAGAAACTTCATCCAAAAATTTTTCTTTTGCCTTAAGTCAAGTTTCAGAAATTTGATATTTTTCTTTGAAAAATACTTCATCAAAATCTTTTTTTATTTTTGATGAAGTGGAGTAGTTCGTAATGTCTGTGCAATAATTTTTAGTATCCTTCAAATTGTTAATTTGAGTTTTTATTTCCAAAATTTTTTTCTCTAATTCTTGATTTTTTTCAGCAAAAATTTTTTCTGAATTTAAAAAAAATCAGAAAAATAATACTCAAATTAAAAAAAATTTTTTAGCCAATAAAATTTTTTTATTTTTCATTAAAAAAATTTTTACAGAAAAAAGAAAAAAAGCCAATTTTTTTTGGCTCTTTTTATTTTATTATATTTTTTCTCTCAAAATATGCTTAATTTTTATCACTTCATTGTGTTCGTCGATAATGTAATAATAATGAATTAAATCTTCAAGTGCTTGAACTGACATATTTTCAATAAGATCGGTTTTTTCTTTTTTTATAATTTCTTTAATTTTCTTAATTACTTCGTGCTTTACAATGTTATTTATGTGCTTTTGGATATGTTCTGGAACTTTTTGCATCATTTTTTTGGTTTTTAAAGCATGCTCTCTGTTTTCATGTAGTAAATATTCTATGATATGATGCGAAATTCATATTTCTCATAATTTTAAAATCGCAATAATTGCCATTTCTCTTATTTCTTCATTGTCATCGTCCAAGAAATTATACAATTTTGATATTTCTTGCTTTGAATTTATCTCTCATAAAATAAAAATTGCAGCAAGTATATCATCTTTATTTTTTGATAAAAGTAGTTTTGAAATTTGAATTGTTAATTGCAATCTTAATTGTTCAAACTGCCATAAAGCTATTATTACAGAGGCTTTTACTTGTGGATTTTTAGTATTTAAAAATTTTTTAATATAATGATTTAAATTTATATCTTCAAAATTTTTACAAACATAAATAATATTTTTTTTCGTATCGTCATCAGTATTTTCTAAAATATTAACAATAAAGGAGATAATTTCTTGATCGTGAATATTTGCAAAATTTTTGATTATTAGCTCTTTTACTGATTTTGATTGTGTATCTTTTAGTAATTTTTTTAATTCATTTAAAATTCTGTGTTTTGTGAATCATTCTTGAAAAAGATTTTTTCCCGTGATTTTAAAATTTAAAAGTGCATTTAATGCGGCTTTTGTGATATTTTTATCTTCATGTTTTGTTAAATTTAAAATTTCAGGAATTGATTCTTTGTGTCAAATTTCCCCCAAAGAATATAAAATTTTTCATTTTATTTCTTCTAAATTTCTTTTTTTTAATAATTTTGATAAAATCAAATGTGCATTTTTGTGTCATTTTTGTGTTAAAACTTCAATTGCTTCAAGTTTTTCTTGAATATCTTTGCTGGTTTCAGCTTTTTTTCTTGCTAGTTGTGTGTATTTATCTTTTGTTTTTTTAGTTAAAAAATACATGAGAATAAATAAAATTATGATAATTGTAGAAATTGTTGTGTGTAAAATTTCTCAGTGAAGAAAAAATCATAAAAATAAAAGAATTATTGTTCAAGTCACTGTTCAAAGCGGGATAACTATTCATTCATTAAATTCTTTTCAATATTCTTTCATTCTTTCATTTGCTGCATAAAATAAGGTAAGATATGCAGTTCTATGAAGTCAGTTTAAGATTTCAAAACTGGCTTTTGTAAAAACTGCTGTTTTTATTCAAAATGATGATAAAAGCGCAAAACTTGGGATAATCATCAGAAATGGATTAAGGGACATTGTTTTTATCAATCAAAATTTTCTGTTTAATCTTGATGAAATAAAAATTTGGCTTAAAAATAATAAAATTGAGAAAATTACATGATAAAATCATAATCAATGTGCAAGTTTTGAAGAATAAGATTCTTTATCATATGATTTTTGTTCTCAGTACATTTCTATTGAGTTGTGGATATCTTGATCAAGTGCAGAAGTGTATTGAAATTCAATAAGTGTAAAAATTATAAATTGTAAAAATACAATTATTGAGATGTATTTAAAAAATTTTGTACCTTTAATTTGTTTAAATCATTGATGAATTTTTTCTAATTTTGATTCTTTTTTTACATCGTTTTTTTTATGTTTTAATCTTGGTGTTTTATCGAGTAAAATTGAAACCGAGATTGCAAACATAAATATTATGAACAAAAATATCAATATTTTAAAAAATGTTGTAATATCGATTTGTGTCGCTCAAATTGCCAAAAGTGATCATGCCAAAATTCATCAAATCGGCTCTGAGGCTACAATAAATGGAATTGTTCTTTCACTTTCAAGTGGAGAAAAGAGTTCTTCAACGAAAATTCAAAGAATTATTTTTATTTGATATAAAACCACTGAAACAAAAAATATTATCGATCAGAAAAATAAAAGCGATCTTTCTTCCGAGATTCCCGTGATTGAAATTATCAAAATTGATAAAACTGAAAGCCAAATTAAAATTCTTCTCTTGTCTTTTGATTCAATTAAAAAAGAGAATCAAATTGATCAAATAATTGTTGAAATTGCGAGAATGATGTACAAAACTGGTAAATGTAAAATTCAATAATATTCCAAAAATGATGCAGTTAAAAGTGTGCTTGCAATTACATAAATTCAAAAAATTATTGTTTTTACAAAAAAAGAAAATAGAACTCTTCACCATTCAAAAGTTGAAATATTAAAGATTTTGTTGATTGTGTGTAAAATATTTTGTGTTAAAAGTATTTTTTTCATATTTTTTTCTTTTTTTCTTAAAAATCTTTTTATTTTACTGAAAAAAATTTATTTTGATATGAAAAAATTTTTACTTTTTACTGAAAAATTATTTTTTGATATTTAAAAAATAATTAATATTTTTCCATCTATTGACTTTTTTCAAAAAATAATTACATTGGTTTAGCTATTTTAAATCAATTTTTTTGCTTTAAAATAAAGAAAATATTTAAAAAATCTAAATGAATTTAGACAGTATTATAAATTTTATTTGAAGTTTACAAGAATTTGTGACTTTAAATTCGTCATTTGATACAATTATAAAATGATTTTTATTGTATCTTGCATTTTTCTGGGTAGCACTTGTGATTTGGGTTGCAAAAGATGCGATTGCGAGGTCGAATAGTATTATTTTTCATGTTTTGGTAATTATTTTAAATATATTTTTACCAGTTTTTTGATTGATGATTTACCTTTTGATTAGGCCGTCAAGAACACTTTTGGATAAATATTACGAAGATTTAGAGTTTCAAGCCTTGACATGACACGATAAAAAATTTTGTCTAAAATGTCACGCGATGGTTGAAGATTGATTTAAATTCTGTTGAAAATGTTGAGAGAATTTAATGCAAACTTGTAAAAAATGTAAAAAAGATTTTTCAAAAGAATATGAAATTTGCCCATTTTGTGGGGAAAAACATAAATAATAAAAAATCCATTTTTTATGGATTTTGATTTTTTAATAATTTAAAAATATAATTATGGAATTTTTAACTGAGTTAATGTCTAAAATGACAATTGAAAATTTATTTAAATTACAACCTTCTACGGATTTTTCTTATTCTTATTTGGTTTTCTGATTTTTGATTTTTTTAGTGGTTTTTTCGTTTGTTTTTGATTATATTGCAAAACATCAAGAAAATAAATTTTTAAGAAAAGCGATGAAGTGAGAAATGGCTCATGTGAGATGGACTTTGCCTTTGGTTTGAGCATTTTTACTTGTTTCAAGACTGGAATGAATTCCGTTTTTTAATATGAAATTTTTATTGATAATTTATTTATTTGTTGTTATTTGACATTTTGTTTATCTTTATTTTGACATCAAAAAACAATATTTAAAAAAGCTTGAAAAACAAGAAAAATATTCAAAAAAATAATTTTTTCTAAACTAAAAAATAAAAATTTTTTTAAATAAATAAAAAAATTTTTTTCTTAATTTAAAACAATATTTAAAAAAATATGATAAATTTAAAATTAAAAAAAGAGTTAAAACCAGAAAAGATTGAAAAAATTGATTGAACAAGGGATGTTTTACCTGTTGATCAAGAGCTTTATGATTTATTTAAAAGGGTTGCTTGACAAAGAGCAAGGCAGTCATGATTTTCAAAATTTTCAACTCCGATTATTGAAAAAGCTGAACTTTTTGAAAGGTGATTGTGAAAATCTACTGATGTTTTAACAAAAAATCAGTTGTTTACTTTTGAAGATAGAAATTGAGAAAAATTGGCTTTGAGATCAGAATTGACTTTGTGAATGTGTAGATCTTACATTGAAAATATGCTTTCGCAAGAACCTCAACCTTTAATGTTTTATTCATTTGACAAGGTGTTTAGAAATGTTGAGTGAGAAAATAAAATTAGAGAATTTAATCAATTTTGAATGGAGGTTTTTTGAGAAGTTGATGCCTGAATCGATGCACAATTGATTTATTTGTGAATGCAGATTTTAACTGATTTAAAAGTTGCAGAATGAGCAAAAGTTTTAATAAATTCTGTTTGAAGTCATAAAACTAGAAAAAAATTTTATAGATTTGCAACCGATTATTTTGAGTGAAAAAGAAAGGTTTTATGTTCAGATTGTCAGGAAAAAATTGAATTAACACCTTGGAGGATTTTTGATTGTCAAGAGGAAGATTGTCAAATTATTTGTTTAAAATCACCTAAAATAAAGGATTTTTGGATGGGTGATGACAAAAAATTTCACGAGGAAATTTTAGAATTACTTGATGTTATTGATATTTCTTATGAAGTTGATGAAAAATTGACAACTTCAAATGATTATTACAACAGAACTATTTTTAAAATAGTTGATGCAGAGTGAAAAACAATGCTTGAAGGTTGAAGATATGATTTATTAACAACTCATTTATGATGAGAAGAGATTCCGGCATCATGATTTTCGATAAATGCTGAAAATGTGATTGATAAAATGAAAAAAATCTGAGTGAAAACTCCAATTAAAAATAAAATTGATGTTTTTGTTTGACAACTTTGAAAAGTTGCTAAAATAAAGGTTTTTCCATTGATTGAAAAATTACAAGCTCTTTGAGTTAGAACAATGTGATGAGTTTGACAACCATCAATTAAATGACAAATGGCAATGGCTGAAAAGTCAAATGCAAAATTTGCTTTAATTATGGGAACTTTGGAGGTTAGAGATAATGTGGTGATTTTGAGAGATATGAAAAAATGAGTGCAAGAGCAAATTCCATTTGATGATGCAATTGATATTGTTATTGAAAAACTTTGAAAAGAAAATCTTGATAATAATAAATTTATTGATGAGATTTACATTGAGGAGCCGAAAGAGGAGACTGATGAGGAGAAATTTAGGAAGAAGAGGAGGAGTAGGTTTAATTGATAAAATTTAAATTAAGAAATTTTTTGCTTTGCTTAGAATGACAACATAAAAAAAGATTATCCTGAGGGAAGCGAAGCGACGAAGGATCTTTATAGCGATAAAACAACTTAAAAAGCATCAAAAAAATTTTTTTTGATGCTTTTTAAAATATTTAATTTTTGTTTCTATTTTTTATAAAAAACTGAAATACCGTAATTGAAGATTCTTTTTTTTCACACAAAAGTGTAAGGTGGGTGGTCTATATCAAATACCCACGGGTAAAAGAAAATCTAGCCCCCATAAAATTATGAAAGAGAAAAAAAATTTTTATCAAGATAAGCAAATATTTCAGTATTTTTAATTTTCTATATAAAAAATTTATACAATAAAATATTTTAGTCAAATGTTTTTTTAATAAAAAAAAATTTTACATCATTAAAAAAAATTTTTTAATATAAAAAATATAAAATAATAAAAAAAATATG
The DNA here is from genome assembly GCA_021129445.1 of Candidatus Altimarinota bacterium. GTDB lineage: Bacteria > Patescibacteriota > Gracilibacteria > JAJOLG01 > JAJOLG01. The sequence goes on from JAJOLG010000074.1 coordinate 12,953, forward strand.
AGTTTATTTAAAATACTTTTTGGGGCTACAACTTGACTGGCAGTATGATTACTTTTTGCGAAAAAATCTGGAAATGAATTAAGAAATGATTTGAAATGAAAAACTTCTGAGGAAAAGGCGAAAATTTTGTGAAATGAAATTTTGAAAACTTGAAAAGATTTGCTTGAAGAATTGAAAAAAATACCAGAAAATGAACAAATTGAAAAAATTAAAATTTTGTGAAAAGAAAAGATTGAGATTTTAAAAGATGAAATAAAAAAACAAGGTTGAGAAAAAATTTCTGATTTTAAAGATTTTTGAAAAGAAAAACTTGACGAACTTTTACCAAAATTGGAAAATACTTTGGATGAAATTAAAAAAAATTGATGAGAAATTGCAAAAGAAAAAATTTCTGATGCGAAAAAATTTTCTTGAAAAAAAATCAAGGAAGTAAAAAAAATTTTTAAAAAAGAAGAAAGTGTTTGAGCGAAAATGACAAAAATTTTTAAGAAATAATTTTTTTAATGAAAAACAGAACAAAATACATTTTTATCACAGGTTGAGTTTGTTCAAGTTTATGAAAATGAATTGCGGCAGCATCAATTTGAGCGATTTTGAAATGAGCGGGATTTAAAATTTTTATGCAAAAATTGGATCCGTATTTGAATATTGACCCGTGAACTATGTCGCCAATTCAACATTGAGAGGTTTTTGTAACTGATGACGGAGCTGAAACGGATTTAGATTTGGGGCATTATGAAAGATTTATTGATGAAAATTTGACAAAACATTCCACTGTGACGACTTGAAAAATTTATTCTGAGGTTTTGGAAAATGAGAGGAATTGAAAATTTTGATGACACACGGTGCAAATTGTTCCGCACATTACCTGAGCAATAAAGCAAAAAGTCTTGAATGCTTGAAATTCTTCGTGAGCGGATTTTGTAATTGTTGAAATTTGAGGAACGGTTTGAGATATTGAAGGGGAGCCATTTTTGGAGGCGATTAGGCAGTTGAGGTCTGATCTTGGTCAGGAAAATACACTTTTTGTGCATTTGACACTTTTACCATTTTTAACTGCTTCAAAAGAATTAAAAACGAAGCCAACTCAACTTTCTGTGAGAGATTTGAGGAGAGTTGGGATTGCGCCGGATATTATTTTAGCAAGAGCTGATAAAAAAATTGAAAAAAGTATTTTGAAAAAAATTTCAATGTTTTGTTGAGTTGATGAGGATGCGGTAATTCCGGCAGAAACTTTAAATTCAATTTATAAAGTGCCTGTTGAATTGCAAAAATATTGAATTTCTGAAATTATTTACAGAAAAATGAATGTAGATTTTAAAAAATCTGATTTGTCTGAGTGGGAAAAATTGATTGAAAAAATTGATGAAAAAAAGGAAAAAATCGCAATTTGAATTGCGGTAAAATATCAATGACTTGAAGATGCGTATTTGTCAGTTGTTGAAAGCTTGAAAACCGCTTGCCTTTACGAGTGATTTGATTTGGATTTGAAATGGATCGATACGGAAAAATTGGAAAATTGAGATGAAAAAGAATTTGAAAAAATGCATTTTGTAAAATGAATTTGTGTACCTTGATGATTTTGAAATAGAGGGATTGAGTGAAAAATTTTGGTTGCAAAATATTGTCGTGAAAACAAAATTCCATATTTGTGATTGTGTTTGTGAAGTCAAATTTTGGCAATTGAGTTTGCAAGAAATATTGTTTGATTAAAAAATGCAAATTCTGCTGAATTTAATCAGAAAACTGAAAATAAAATTTTTAAAATTTTAGATTGAAAAAATGAGGAAGAAATTTGATGAACATTGAGATTGTGAGCTTGTGAGTGTCTTTTAAAAAAATGAAGTTTGGCAGAAAAAATCTATTGAACAACAAAAATTTCTGAAAGGCACAGGCATAGATTTGAATTTAATAATGAATGCAAAAAAATTCTTGAAGAAAAATGACTTTTGATTTCTGGTATTTCGCCATATTGAGATTTAATGGAAATTGTAGAAAATTCAAATCATCCATTTATGATTTGAAGTCAGTTTCATCCGGAATTTAAGACGAGAGCTTACAAAAGCCATCCTTTGTTTGTTGGATTTGTGAGGAGTTTGGTTTAAAAAAATATAATTTATTTATCACGACAGATTTTTTTTAAAGATAGAAAAAAAATAATTTTTTTCTATCTTTTTTTTTAAGAAAAAATAAGTATAATATAAAAAGATTTTTTTTATGTTAAAAAAAATTGTAAATTCAAATTGTCGGAAAAATAAAAAAAAATTTTTGAAATGATGAAAAAATTTTGAAAAAGTTGATTAAATAAAGAAAAATTTTTTTCCAAAAGAGAAAAAAATAAAAAATTTAAAATAAAATCTAAAATTTTTTTGAGTGATAAAAAAATTTTTAGATACAAAAATTTTAAAAAATAAAAATAAAAAATATGAAAAAAAATAAATTACAAAAAAAATTGCAGAAATTTTTTTCCTCGGGGTTTAGAGGTTTTGTGGCGGTGAGTTTGGTGATTGGGTTGTTGAGTGGGAATGTGGTTAGTGTGAAGGCTGGTAATTTAGGTAATTATGGTGATTCTGATTTTAGTTTTCCTAAGTTTAGTGAATTGAATGGTATTAGAAACTCTGATAAATTTAATAATGGTGAGAATTGTATTTATAAATGGGGGGGGACTAGTATGGTTTATATTTGAAAAGTGTCATCATCTACATCCTGATCCTGCTCATCAAATGTAATTTTAAAATCGGATTTATATAATAAAATTTATAATACAGATTTTTTAAAAATTGATGGTTGAAATATTAGTTTGAAATGAATTCCTTGAAAGTATTTTACTAAGATTTATAATTGGGTATATGAAGATATTAAACCTTGTCCAGATTGAACTTATAATACTTGAAGTTTGGTTCATAGATGTGAAAGTGATTCTTTTAAGGAAAATTGAAAATATTGATATCATACTTCAACATGATTATTTATTATACCTCAGGCGTGACAATATTTTAATGAAAACGGAAAAGATATTAAACCTTGTCCAGATTGAACTTATCAAGATGAAT
>JAJOLG010000047.1 GCA_021129445.1 Candidatus Altimarinota bacterium
TTTTTGTATTTTGAGAAAAATTTTTTTTTATTATCTCAATAAAATAATAAAAAATAAATGAGGTTAGATAATTACGTAGCAGAAGCAAAGCAAATCACAAGAAGCCAGGCGCAAAATCTTTTGAAAAAAGAATGTGTAAATGTTGATTGAAAAACAATTAAGAAGAATTGATTTTCATTATTATGAAACGAGAAGATAATTATTAAAGATTTGCCAGCCAAATTGCATTCGGCACAAGCGACAAAAATGACAATTAATGTTATTTTTGAAGATGATGATTTGTTGGTTTTGAATAAAAGGCAATGAATTCAGGTTTATCCTGGTGATGAAGGGGATATGACGGGGACTTTGCTTTCTGGTTTGAGATATTATTTTGCAAAAAATCCAGAAAAAGTTGAGTCAGATAATGATTTAAAAGTTGAGAAAATTTGATTTATTCATCGTCTTGATAAGGATACTTCATGATGTTTGATGATAGCAAAAAATGCGGAAAGTTTGGCATTTTATCAAAAACAATTTGAAGAAAGAAATGTTGATAAATTTTATTTGGCAGCAGTTTTTTGACAAATTACACAAAAATGAAAAATTGAAGCACCAATTTGAAGGTCAAAAACAGACAGGAAAAAATTTGCAGTTGTGCAAGATTGACGAGATGCAATGACTTTATTTGAGCCAATTGAATATTTGGAAAAAGAAAATATCACACTTTTAAAAGTACAAATTTTAACTTGAAGAACCCATCAGATTCGTGTTCATCTGAAATCAATTTGACATTCAATAATTTGAGATTGAACTTATTGAAATGAAAAAATCAATGAAAAAATGAGAAAAAAATTTTGAATAAATTATCAAATGTTGCATTGTTTAGAAATGAGAATTGACTGAAAAAATTGAGAAAGGCAAAAATTTTTTGCAAAACCGAATAAAAGTTTTAAGATTTTTGAGGAAGATTTTGTTGTGAGTTAGAAAAAATAATACTTTAATAGAAATGACTAATGTTTGAACATGGATGAGTCATTGTTATATTGCAGAACATTTACAAAGAGGGATAATGATGGTGTCTGATGTAGAAAAATAATAAAAAAATATGCTAAAAAATTTATTAAAAATAATTTCATCACCAATTTGAGTATTTTGAACAATTTTAGGAATTGTAATAATAGCCATTCCTGAATATTATTTTATGAATTCGTGTTTGGTAATTTGAAATTTATGAAAAGTATTTTATAATACAGAAATAATTTTAACCATATTAAATTCAATTTTATTCTGAATTTTTTTATGATGAACTTTATATAAAATAGATTTTTTTAGTGTAAAAAAATCTTGAATTTGATTATTATGATGATTTTTATGAGCAATTGTATCCTGATGCCCTGCTTGTAGTATCACTTTGGCATCATATTTATGATTAGCATGAATAATATCAATTTTTCCATATCATGGAATTGAATTAAAATTTTTATCACTATTTGTGCTTTTATATGTAGATTATTCAATTTTGAAAAATTTAGAAATGTGTGAATTAAAAATTAAAAAATAATAATAAGAAGTATGAAAAAAATCCAAAAATTTATTAAAACAAAATGGAAATCTTTAATTTAACAATCTTTGGAATAACTTTTGCACCAAAATATTATGGCTTGATGTATGCTTTGTGATTTTTAATTTGATATTTAATCATCAAAAAAAGAGGATTTATTACATGAGAAAAACTTGATGATTTGTTCATTTATTTGTTTTTATGAGTTGTTTTTTGAGGTAGATTGTGATATGTTTTGTTTTACAATTTTTCATATTATTTAGAAAATTTTTTAGAAATTTTTAAAGTTTGGCAAGGTGGGATGAGCTTTCATTGATGAGTGATTTGAGTTGCTATTGCGGTGTTTTTTTATACAAAAAAATACAAAATTAATATTTGGAAATTGTGAGATGAAATTGCATCAGTTCTGCCAATTTGATTATTCTTTTGAAGAATTTGAAATTTTTTAAATAAAGAATTATTGTGATTTTCACCTTATCACGGATTTTTGGCAGTTGAAAAAAATGGGAAATCTTATTTTCCATCTCCTTTATTAGAGGCATTTTTGGAGGGTATTGTTCTTTTTTGTATTCTTTATTTTATTTACAAAAATAAAAAATTTAATTGAGAGGTTTTAGCAGTGTTTTTAATTTGATATTGAATTTTTAGGATTTTTGTTGAAATGTTTTTTAGAGCGCCAGATGTGCAAATTTGATATATTTTGTGATATTTTACAATGTGAGAAATTTTATCTTTGCCGATGATTTTTATTTGAGCTGGAATTTATTTTTTTATGAGGAAAAAATAAATTTTTTTTATGGAAAAAAAATTTTTTTATGAGAAATATTTTTTTAATTGATTTTTAAAATTTTTTTTATAAATTTTTTTAGCATTTTTTGGAAGATTAGCTCAGTCGGTAGAGCAGAAGCCTCTTAAGCTTTTGGCCGTGGGTTCGAGTCCCACATCTTCCACCATTCGGGATTAAAAAGAGTTTCAAGTCTTAATAAGTTTGATTATTTTTTTTCATTAGAAGAAAAAAATATTTTCGATGAAAATTTTTTGGAAGAAAAAACAAAAAATTTTGAGAAAAATTTTAGTGAAATTGAGAAAATTTTTTTAAAAAAATTGACAAAATAATATTTTTTAGTTAGTTGAGACTAAGTCTCAACTAATTAGAAATAAAAAATGAACTATAAAGATATTTTAAAAAAGAATTGAATTAGTTTAACCAAACAAAGATTAGAAATTCTTGGTAAAATTGAAAAATTTCATCATTTTTCTTATATTGATTTACAAAATCAATTAAAAAATACATGAAGAGCTAGTATTTTTAGGAATTTAAAATTGTTTAATGAGGTTTGAATTATTAGAATAATAGACTATACAGAATGAGCAATTAAATATGAATTAAATGATGACACCGTACATCATGAACATATGAAGTGTTGAAGTTGTAATGAAATTTCTGAATTTGATGATAGTGAACTACATAGTCTTTTTGAAAAAATTTCAAAAAAAAATAATTTTAAATTAAAAAAACATTCACTTTTATTTGAGTGAGTTTGTGTAAATTGCAATAATTAATAATAAAAAATATATGAGAATAGCATTTATGTGAAAATGATGAAGTTGAAAAACTACAGTTACAACATCTTTTTTGAAATATATTACAAAAGAAAGAGCCGATAAACAAAAACTAATTTTTGATGTTGATATAAATTCTCATTTGTTTAAAGAATATTCTTTAAATAAAAATGATATTAATTTTTTTTCTTGAGATTTTTTAAAAATAGCAGATATTTTTGAGCCTGAATTTAAAAAAACATACGATTTAGACTTCATACCGAGTTTTTGAACTTTACCAATAAATAAAAATACAAATCTAATTAAATGAGATTTATTTAATCATGATTTTGTAAAAAAATATTGATATGATTTGGATTCAACTACAAAACTTTTTACTTTGTGAAATTATATTACAAAAAAGACTCAAATTTGAGAATGCTATCATTCTTTGTTAAACTCTTATGAACTATTGTTGCACAGAATTATTGATGACAAAAATTCTTATGTTATAGCTGATACTACAGCCTGAATAGATAATTTATGAACATCTTTATGTTTGTGATATGATATTACAATATTTGTAGTAGAGCCTTCTGAAAGGAGTGTAAGTGTTTATAAAGATTACATAAATACAGCGTGAATAGATACAGAAAGTGTATTTGTACTATGAAATAAAATAGAAGATGAAGATGATCTTGATTACATAAATAAAAATGTAAAAACTGATAAATTATTATGATTTTTAAAATTTAATAAAAAAATAAATAGAGATGAGTGAGCTGATAGATATGAATTATTTATTGAAGATAATTTATCGATATTTAATACTATTTTAGAAAAACTTGATAGCGCTGATAAAAACTGGAATTCATATTATAACCGAGTTCACAAGCTCTTTATTGATGAATCTAAATCGTGGTTTAGCTCTTTTTATAATAAAGATTTAGAAAAAATACTAACACTTGATAAAAATTTAATAAATAAAATACAAAAATGAGAATAGCCTTTTTATGAAAATGATGAAGTTGAAAAACAACTTTATCATGAAATTTCGCAAATTATTTAAATGCCAAAAATAAAAAAGTGTTACTGGTTGATGCTGATATTAATATGCATTTAAATACATTAGTTTGAATCGATAGGAAAAATATAAAACCACTTTCAGACAACTGAAAATTAATAGAAAATTATATTAATAAAAATAGGAGCGATGTTGAAAATATTCCATTTATTGGATCTATGCCACCTACTTTAAAATCAAATTTCATAAAATGAATTGATGATGAATTTTTAAATCAAATATCTTGCACAAATGATAAATGATTAAAATTTATGGCAATTTGAAATTATAATGACAGTGATGTTTGAGTAAATTGTTATCATACAAAAACAGATAATTATATAAAATTTTTAAATCATTTTTTAGATAAAAATGATGATATTATGATTGCTGATAGTGTAACTTGAATTGATAACATATGAAATCCATTAATATATTCTTATGATTTAAATGTGATAGTTGTTGAACCAAATCAAAAATCTTTATGAATTTACAAAGATTTTATAAAAGGTTTAGAAAATTTATGAATCGATTTAAATCTAAAAGTTGTTTGAAATAAAGTTATGGATGATGAAGATATTTTATTTTTGAAAAAAAATATAAAATCTGAGCATTTTTTATGCTATCTTAAAAAATCAAAAAATATGAAAAATTTTGATAGATGAGATGAAGAATGATTATGATTATTTATGAAAGAACATGAAGATATTTTTGATAAAATATATAATCATTTAATTAGTGTTAAAAAAGATTACGAAAAATATTATAAAAATATTTTAGATAATCATAAATTCGTTTCTAATTCTTACTATAATGATTATTACAATATAGATTTTAATAAATTTATAGATCCTGATTTTAATTTTAATAAAGTATTATAATGGAATATGCTTCAATAAAACCTTTTCTTCATGAAAAAGTAGAAAAAATTATAAATAATACAGAAAAATTATTTGATTTATCATGACTCCATAATGGACCTATTCATGTTTTAGTGCCAGAAATAATGAATGATAATATAAAAGCTTTTAATAAAGTTTTTGATGATTTAGAAATGAATTGAATTATTAAATATGCTCATAAGACTAATAAGTCAAAAGCTTTATTGTTTCAAGCTTATAAGAATAATTTGTGAGTAGATGTTGCAAGTGAAGAAGAATTAAAAAATGTTTTATCTGTTTGATTTACATGAGATAAAATTAGCTGTACTTGACCAAAAAGTAAATCATTTTTATTTTTAGCATTATCACATAAATGTCTAATTAGCATTGATAATTTAGATGAAATAAAAAAAATTATAGAATTAAGTGAAAAATTTAATTTTAAAAAAGTAAATATTTTAATTCGTTTTCATGATTTATCTTGAAATGACAGAAAGCTTGTAAAGAAAAATACAAAATTTTGAATATCTAAAAATAATTTATTGGAAGTTTTAGATATTATTAAAGATTTTAAATTTATAGATATAAAATGAGTTCATTTTCATTATGATGAGCATCAACATGAAATAAAATCATGAAGTATCAATGATGCCCTTTCTGTTATAAAAAAACTTTACGAGAATAACTATTCTCCAACTATAATAGATATTTGATGAGGTTTTAGAGGAAGAGAACTTGATTCTAAATTAGAATGGAGTAATTACATAGATTTTTTATCTGATAAAAGAAGAAAAAAATTTGATACTCATACTTGGTGAAACTGATGATATTGAATAAAAGTAAATGAAAGATGATGAATAGATTGAAGAGAATTTGTTGAAAAAAGATATAGAGAAGTAGATAATTATGATTTTTTATCTAAAATTTTAAAAAAAGATTTTAAAAATTGATATACTTTATACGAAGAAATAAATGATTCAATGCTTAATTTAATGATAGAGCCATGATACTCTTTGTCGAGTAATACGTGATTTTCTATATTCAGAGTAGATTGATATAAAACTGTTTCTTCATGAGATGAGGCAATAATTATAAATTGAAATATTTTAAATCTTTCTAGTAAAATGTGGGAATATTTTGCTGATCCAATACATTTAATAAAAGATAAAAAAATAGAAAATAATAAAAATAATTTAGAAAAAAATATTAATCCTGAAGAATTTTATTGATACATACTTTGAAATCTTTGTAGGGATGATGATATTTTAATTAAAAGAAAAATTTATTTCAAACAAAAACCAGAAGAATGAGATTTAATAATTTTTCCAAATACATCTTCATATGTATCAGATTTTGAAGATTGAAGCCCTATAATGCAAAATAAATGAAAAAAATTTGTAGCAACTGTAAAAGAGTGAAATGTAAAATTTTACGAAGATAATTTATATAACTTAATTAATTTATAAAACATGATTTATAATAATATTTCTGAGCTTATTTGAAATACACCAATACTAAAATTGCCAGATAATTACGCTGGGATTAAAAATATAGAAATTTATGCAAAGCTGGAACATATGAATCCATTTGGTTCGTTAAAGGATAGAATTGCAAAAAATATGTTTGATGAAATCAAAGATGACGTTAAGGCCTCTGGTAAGACAATAATTGAAGCTTCTAGTTGAAATACATGAAAAGCTTTATCGATATTGTGCTCCACAAATCAAATTCCATTTAAGGCTATAACAAATAGAATAAAAATACCAGAAATGAGAATGGCAATGCAGTGTACTTGATGTGAAATAGAGGAGCTTCCATGACTTTCAGATTGTCCAGATTTAAATGATCCAAATAGTTACACGACATTTGCTGATAATTTAGCAAAAGGTGAGCCTGAAAAATATCATTATACAGATCAATATTTTAATGAAAAAAATTGGCAAGCCCATTATAAATCATGACAGGAGGTTATTGGTGACTTATGAGAAGTTGATTATTTTTTCTCAATGTTATGAACAACTTGATCATCTTTTTGAATGTGAAAAGCTTTTAGAGAAAAAAATGAAAATACTGAAATATATTGAGTTGTAGCAAAATCTTGAGAACATATTCCTTGAGCAAGAAATTCAAATGAGCTCTGGGAAGTGTGATTTTATGATAGAGATTTTTATACTGATATTTTACTTGAAACTTGAAAATGAGCTACTGATTGATCAATTAAGTTGATTCAAGACTTATGATTATTAGCTTGACCAACTGCCTGATGAACTTTTACCTCAGCTTTAAAAAAGTTAAAAGAATTAGATAAAAAATTGGATTGAACGAAAGAGAAGAAAAAAGCTGTTTTTTTAGTTTGTGACAGAGTGGAGTTGTATTTTAATTATTTAAACGGTGTTTCACCTGAAATTTTTTCTGAATCCACGTCTTCAAGAAAAAAAGTTTCAGATATGAAATCTGAAACAGATAAAGAATTTATTTTAAGTTCCGACTTTGTAGAAAAAAATAAAGATGATTTTATTATGATTGATATCAGATGAAATTTTCCATATTCAATATGACACATCGAGTGATCTTTAAATATAATCGATGAACATTTAACTTCTATGGTTGAAGAGTGAAAAGTTTTTCCTAAAAAGAAAAAATTATTAATTATTTGTAGAATCTGAAAAAACTCTGCCCAATATGTAAATTTTTTAAGAGAACAGTGATATGAAGCTTTTATGCTTGCTTCGTGATTAAGCTGATGGAAAAAAGACTGATTAAATCTTATTAAGGATTAGAATCTTTTATGAATAATAATTTAATTTGTGATGTAAATAATTACATATTTACAAAAATTAATGAAGACAGAAAGATAAAATTCAAAGAACTTTTTTGAGAAATAAAATGATGAAGAGGTTTGGATTTATGATCTTGATTTACTTGAATTTACTGGCTTCTTTCTTATGTAGAAAAAATTGAATCTATAGATTATTTTGATTATTTTGATAATAATATTAAAAAATTAGAAGAAATATTAAATAATATTTCTCCAGAATATTTAAATGAAAATTTTTCTGATACAATTAATTTTTTAGAAGAAGAAAAATTTATTCAAAAAAATTCTGAAGAATTGTGTATTAATATAATTGAAAAAGTTGGTGAAATAAAGCAATTTAATTTTTTTAATGAAATTAATAATGGAAATAACGGTGATTATGATTTTATAATTTCAAGTGAAGCTATTGAATGTGTAGAAAATTATGAAGATTTTAAAAAAGTTGTAAAAAATATTTATAATGGTTTAAATATTTGATGATTATTTATTTGAAATATTTTAGAATATAAAGAGAGAAATAGTATTACAGATGATTTAATAAAAAATAAACAGGAATGAAAATTGAATCCATCAATTAAAACTATTAAAAAAGCATTTTTAGAAATTTGATTTGAAATTAAAAAGTTAAAATTAATAAAAAATAATAGATGAAATTTAATTTATTTTGTTGGAAAAAAATAAATTAGATTTATAATTAAATAAAAAAATTTAAAATAATAAAAATATTTTATGAAAAAAATAATCCTATTCGTGCTATTCTGAATAATTTTATGATAAAAAAAATTATAAAATATTTTTTGATATTATTTATAATATTGTGAAACTTTAATACTATTAATGATATTAAAGCACACCCTTTAGATGTTTCAATTTCAGTCTTTGAACTATGAAATTGAAAAAAAATAAAGGCAAAAACCTTTTTACACTTTTTTGAAGTTGGGTTTTTATTAGATCAGAAGTGAGAAAAAATTGATAATTTTGAAGAAATTTTTGAGAAAAAAGAAATTTTTGAAAATTTTTTTAGAGAGAAAAATTTATTTAAAAATAATTGAAAAACCTGTTTAATAAATAATTTTGAAATTTCAAAACAGCAAGAATTTGAAGTTTACTCAGATTGATTAAGGCTTGATTATAAAATTATTTGTCCAGATAGAATTGAAAATTTTTATTTTGAAAATAGAATGTTTATTGAAGATTTTGATCTTCAAACAAATAAAATGTTATTTTTCCAAGGAAAATCCCAAAATCCTATTTATGAAAAAATTTTAACTTCAAAAATTTTTTCAAATGAATTTTCTTTAGCTAATCCAAAAAATTCTGATAAAGATTCTGATTGAGATTGACTTTATGATAAAGAGGAAGTGATTTATTGAACAGATCCAAATTTGATGGATAGTGATTTTGATATGTATTCTGATTGATTAGAAGTGAATGATTGATGGAATCCTTTGAATCCAGAAAATTCACCTGGTCAAAAACTTTTAGTAAATATTGAAAATGCAAAACAAGAAAGATTGAATTATCTTTCAAATCAAGATAATTGAATAATATTTGAAAAAATAAATGTTAATTCTTGAGAAGAAAATTTAGAAAATACTTGAGAAAAAATTTCTGATGAAAATAAAATTTTTTTAGACTCTGAAAAAAATTTAAATGAAGATTTAGAAAAAAAATCAGATAATAAAATTATTAAAGAAGTTTCCAGAGAAACAAGTGATTATTCTCTTTGATGATGAGTTCTAAAAGATACTTTGGAATTGGTTTCAAAACAAATTTGAAAAACTTGAGAGGGAAATTTTTATTTAATGATTTTCTTTGTGTTTCTTTTGTGAGTTTTACATGTTTTGGCTCCATGACATTGAAAAGGTGTTTTGGCAGCTTATTTAATGGAAAAAAGTAGTGGTTTTAAAGTTGTTTTTAGTTATTCTTTAATTTTTACCTTTACTCATTTAATTGATATTATTGCTATTGCAGTTGTAATTAAGGTTTTCTCTCTTTGGGCGACAATTTGAGCTTATATCTGAGTTTTACAAAAAATTTGAATAATTGGATTATTTCTCTTTTCTTTATTTTTTCTTTATAATGCTTTTAAGAATCATAAAACTTTGAGTTGTTCCTGTTGATCTTGTAAATCAAAAAAACTCTTTAATTCACCTTTTTTACTTTGAATTTTATCTTGAATTGCACCCTGTAGTTATGGCTGGGTTCTTTTTCTTACAGTTCTTTCACTATGAAGAATAGAGTGGTTATTTCCAGTAATGTGAGTTTTTGCTCTTTGAATTTTTTTTACAATTTTTGCATTTTGATCTACAATTGTAATTTTGAAAGTTAAAACCCTTTGAAGATATGATAATTTTGCTAAATACTCTGGAATTGTTTCTTGATTAGTTTTATTTGGGCTTTCGGTTTATTTGTTGTTTAGTGTTTTTTAATAATTTTTCTCTCAAACGCTACCCTGAAACAAAAAGTCTAAGATTTTAAAGCATTTCTTTAAGATCTTAGATTTTTTCTTAATTATTCTTAAAACACTTTTGTATTTCATTGCATAAAAAAATCCACTAATTTAATAAAAATTGTGGGAATTAATTGATTTAAAATCATTTTTTTTAAACGTTCATTAACCCAACCAAAATCCCAATAAAACTCAAAAACGCTCAAATAATCCAAAACCTCATCACAATCTGCGATTCTGTCCAGCCACAAGCTTCGAGATGATGATGAAAAGGTGCAATTTTAAAAACTTTTTTACCATTTCTGAATTTTTTTGAAGTCAATTGAATTATCACAGAAATAATTTCAAAAACAAACACTCATCCGATGATTGGAAGTGCAAAAACAGAGTCTATCATCATTCAAATCACTCAAAGTGTTGCTCAAAGTGCAAGTGAGCCGGTGTCTCCCATGTAAAATTTTGCAGGAGGTATATTAAACCATAAAAAAGCAGCAAGTGTTCATACGATTACAGCACAAAATATACTTAAACTGTAAAGTCATTTAAAGTATGCAAGTATTCAGAAGGCGAAAAATGCAGAAATTAGCAATCAGCTTGCAAGTCAATCAAGTCAATCTGTGATATTTACTGAATGTGCGGTTCATGTGATTAAAATTATGAAAAGCGGGATGTAAAAAAATCAAATGTCAACATCTCCAATGAAAGGTATATAAATTCAAGTATATCATAATTTAAAATAAAACCAAAGTGCTCAAATTAGTGCAAAAAATAGTGTAAAAAACATTTTTGGGTTATGGTGTAATCATTTATGTTTTGATTGAATAATGTTTAAATAATCATCAATTGCACCCAAAAATCACATAAAAATCAGTGTAAAAAGTGGTAAATAAACCTCTCATCTGTCCAAAAGAGAGGATTCAATGTATCAAAAATATGACAAACCTCTTGAAAATATCACAACAAACAAAATTACACCCCAAATAAGCACTCATCACATGGTTGGAGTTCATTTTTTTTTGTTATGAAGTGAGTTAAAAATTTTTGCAACTTGTCAAGTTGAATCATTTTCTCTTAAATTTTTTGAAAATTTGTATTTTATCAAAAAATTTATGAAAATTGGGCTTAATAAAAATGTAATTAAAAATGCAGAAAATGCACTAATTAAAATTACAAAAAGTTGTGATGTTATCATATTTATAATCATTTATGTTCTAAATTTTCCAAATAATCATGTGCTTCTTGGTTGTATGGTTCAATTTGTAAAATTTTTTTGTAAATTTTTTTCGCTTCTGAAAAATTTTTTTCTTCAATGAAAATTTCTGCTTTCATGAAAAAAATTTCTGTATCTTTTGGTTTTATTTTTAAGGCTTCCTTAAAACATTCCAAAGATTTTTTAAAATCAGAAATTAAAAAATAAAGTTTTCACAATTGTTTGAAAAAATCAAATCGTCATCAGCAAAGCGAAACTGCATATTCGTAAACTTCAATTGCTTCTTTGTATTTTCAATTTTGCAAATTGCAATATCAAATTTTTCACAAAAGGTCTATATTTTTTTCGTTTCATTTTAACGCTTTTAACAGAAAAAATTCTGCTTTGGAAAAATTTTTTTCATCCAAAAAAATTTTTCACAACAAAAAATTTGCATCAAAAAAATTTTCGTCATAGGATAAAATTCAAATCAAAATTTTTTTTGCATCGTTTATTTCTCAAAAGGAAATAAGCATATCTGCTTTTTTTATTTTTTGTTTTAATTCCAAAATTGAAAAAGTTTTTTTCTCCTCCTGTTTTTTTTTATCTTTTTTATTAAATTTTGTTTTTTCTTCGTGTTCTTCAAAAATCTTTTTTTCTTGTTTTAATCTTTCTTTTTTTGCTTCTTCTTTGAGTTTTTTGAGAATTCTAAATTTATTTAAAATAATGAAAGTTATTCAAATTAAAGAAAATAATAATATTAAAAATAAAATTTTTGTATCCATAATTGTTATTTTTTATTTTTTTTATCTAAAAATTTTTTTTCGTGAGAATTGATGTGGTGGCTATTTTTTTTCAGGTCTTTAAATTCTTTTTTTGGGCGATTATTAAAATTTGTTTTTTGAAATGGTTTTTTAAAATCTTTTTTTTCAAATTTTTTAAATCATTCATTTTTTTGAATTCAGGTTTTATTTTCAGAATTAAAAGATTTTTTCTGTTCCAAAAATTCTTTGATTTCAGATAAATCAAAGATTTTTGCAGAATCTTGAAATTTTAATTTCACTTTTTGACTAAAAATATCAACTCAAATAATAATTCATTTTTTATCATCTACAAAAACAGAAGTTCAAATATTTGGAAAATTTTTCTTTATTTCTTGATATTGTTGCACTTCATAATTCAAACAACATTTTAATTTTCCACAAACTCATAATAAATTATCAGTGTCTTTGTACATCAAATCTTGCACTTTTGGTGCATGAATCGGAACAATTGGGGTGTTTTTTAAAAATTTTGAACAACATAATTCCCTTCCACAAACTCAAAAACCTCAAAAAACTGCGGCTTTGTCTCTTGTTCAGATGTGTTTTAATTGAATTCTTCTTCTGAATTTTGATGCTAAAAATTTTACCAATTCTCTAAAATCAACCCTTTCTTCCGAAGTATATGAAAAAAGCAACATTTTATCATCGTGAGAAACCTCGCAAGAATTTGGTTCAAGTGTGATTTTGAAATCTTCATAATGATTACGGAAAAATTTCAAAAATTCATTTTCTTTGTCAATTGATAATTGAATTTCTTTTAAATCTTCATCATTGCATATTCTCAAAAATTTGCATTCTTCTTCATTTGCAATTTTTTTTTGAGTATTTTTATCCTCTAAATATTTAAAAATGTTTTTTATTTCTCAACGAAATTTATTTTCTCACGATTGAAAAATTGTTAAATCTCAAACATTTATTTTTCAAAATTTTTCTTCATCGTAAGAAATATAGAAGTTTTTCAGGAAAAATCCCGAATATATTTTTAATATTTTCATAAAATTTTTTTATATTTTTAAAATAATGAAAAAATTTTTTTTAATCAATTTATTTTTTAAAAAAATGAAAAATAATTTTGACTTATTTAAAATAATAATTTATAGTGTAATTCGTATTTTATAAAAAATTAAAAAATAAGGATATGCCTTTAATTAGATCTGCAATTAAAAAAGCAAAACAAGATGTTTTAAGAACTAACAGAAACAGACATTTTAAAACAAGAATGCAAACAATGTACAAAAACATTAAAAAGTTTGTTGAAGCATGAGAAGTTGAAAAAGCTAAATGATTTATTTCAGAAGCCTACTCTGCGATTGATACTGCTGCGAAAAAAAATATCATTCATAAAAATAATGCTGCAAACAAAAAATCAAAATTAGCAAAAATGGTTTGAGCAACTCCTGCTACTACAAAAAAAGAAGCAAAAAAAGCTTCTGCTAAAAAACCAACTGTTAAAAAAACTGCAACTAAAAAAGCACCAGCAAAAAAATCTACAACTAAAAAAACAGAAGAAAAATAATTTTTCTGTAAAATAAATTTTTTATAAACTCCAAATTGTTTTTTGGAGTTTTTTAATATTTTTTTGTTTTTAAAATATTTTTTTTAGATAAATAAAATTTTTTATCAATTTTGTAAAATTTTTTTATAGGAGAAAAATATTTTTTTTAGTAAAATAATATGATTTTAAAAAATAATATTTTAATATGAATTATCATGAAGCTTTAAAAAAAATTTGAAATAAGTGTCCATTTTGTGCAATTGATGAAAATATAAAAATTTATGATTATGCATCAGTTTATATGACAATTGCTCGTGCTCCGTATTGACCAGACCATCTTTTGATAATTCCAAAAAGGCATGTTGATTCTCTTTTTGATTTGACAATTGAGGAAGATGATGAGATTCAAGGGCTTGTGAGAGCAGGTATAAAAATGTTGAAAAAATTGTGATATTCTGATTTAAGTATTTTGGTTCGTGAATGAATGGCGACATGAAAATCAATTCCGCATTTGCATTATCATATTATTCCAAATATTAATATTTGATCTGCAAATTCTAATTGAGAAAGGGAGTTTTTAGATGACAATAAGGCGAAAGAGGCTATTGATAGGATTTTAAAAGTTAAGATTTAAATATAAATAAAAAACAGATAAATAATATCTGTTTTTTTAAATATTTTTTTAAAAACCTGAAATTTAATATTTGCCAATCCAAAAAATTTTCAGGAAAGAAAAGAAAAAATTGAAAATTATTTTGAGACAAGACAGGAAGAAACCGAGTGGCAATATGCAAAATATGACGAATGATTTGAAGATTATGCGGATTTGAGTCGTTTAAAAAATTATTGTAAAATTTTTAATGGTCAGTAAATTGTTTATCCGAAATTTTTGTGAACCGAGTTTGATGAAATTTTAATTCCGCTTTCTTTGGCTTGAATTACAGAAATTGAAAGAAAAGTTTTGAAAAAATATTGAAGAAAGATTGATATGGATTTTTTATGATGAGGTGAAAAAATTTTTATTGAGAATGAAAAAATTTTTTGCAAATCCAGAAAATAAAGAAAAATTTTTGCAAAAATTAAAATATTTTTTGAATACAAGATTTTTATTCTACCAAATTTGATCAATTGAAAACCCGCTTTGCGAGTTGATTTTGAGGTCGCTGGAAAAAAATACACAATTTGCATAAAATTTTCCGAATCAGAAAAAAAATATTTTTCTTACAGTTTTAAATCAATGAAATTTGTTGAGGGTTTTGAGGCAAAAAATTACAATGAAAAGTATTGGGCAAGCGATTTACACGATTTATTTGAGTGAAAACAGGAGATGTGTTTTCGACATTTTTACATAAGTTGGAAAAATGAAAGCCTTT
>JAJOLG010000043.1 GCA_021129445.1 Candidatus Altimarinota bacterium
TAATTTTATGAGGATTTCAAATTTTTTCTTTAAAAGATTGAATTACAAATTTTAAAATTTTAGGATTTTCCAAAATTATTGAAATATCTTTAAAATTTATTCATTTTTTTGGAAAATTTTCTACTTCGCTAATATATTTTTTTAAATCCATAAAATTTTTTTATTTTTTTTATTCTGAATTTAAAATTTTTTTATGTCAAAAAAAAATCCAAAAATTTTTTTTGGAATTTTAGTCTTTTAGAAATTTTTTTACAAATTATTTTCTTACATGTTTTTTTCTTTCGTTTTCAGTTAAGTAAATTTTTCTAATTCTAATATTTTTAGGAGTAATTTCAACATATTCATCAGGTCAAATGTAATCAAGCGCTTCTTCAAGAGACATTAAATGTGGTGAAGTTAATTTTAATGCCTCATCTGTTCATGAAGCTCTCACATTTGTCAATTTTTTATTTTTTGTTGCGTTTACAACCAAATCATTTCATTTTAAATGTTCTCAAATAATCATTCAAATATAAACTTCAGTTGCAGCTTCAACAAATAGTGGTCATCTGTCTTGTAATCAGAAAAGTGAGTATGCCATTGTTTTTCAAGTTTCTCATGAAATCATCGATCAAACATCTCTTTTTGCGATTTCTCATTTGTAATCTCAGTAATGTGAAAATGATGATGCTAGAATTCATTCTCATTTTGTATCAACTGTAAAAACATTTTTATATCACAAAAGTCATCTTGATGGAACTGTGAATTCCATTGAAACAATTCAGTTGTCAGTCACCATATTTGTCATTTCTCATTTTCTTTTTCATAATTTTTCAATTACAGCTCAAGAAAATTCTTCTGGGACATTTACAACAACATTTTCCATTGGCTCAGTGACATTTCAGTTTTCATCTGTTTTGAAAACCACTTTTGGAGCTCAAACTTGCAGTTCAAATCATTCTCTTCTCATCGTTTCGATTAAAACTGAAAGATGTAATTCTCATCTTCAATAAACTGTAAAAGCATTTTCTCATCAGAATTCAACATGAAGTCAAACATTTGTTTCAAGTTCTTTTTCAAGTCTATCTCTAATATTTCTTGAAGTTAAAAATTTTCATTCTTTTCAGGCAAAAGGTGAGTCGTTTGGTAAGAAATCCATTGATAAAGTTGCTTCATCAATTGTAATTGGTGGAAGTGGTTCTTGGTCTACATCTTCACATATTGTTTCTCAAACAAAAATATCTGGAATTCATGCGATTGTAATTACATCTCATGCAACTCATTCTTGAACTTCTGCTTTTCTATTTAATCATAAAGTTGTGTAAATTTTAGAAATTTTTCAAGTTCTTGATTTTCCATCATTTCAAATAACTGTTACAGTTTGTCATGTTTTTACTTTTCACTCATAAACTCTTCAAAGTCACATTCTTCAAAGAAAATTATCATATTCAAGATTTATAACTTGCATTTTTAGTTTTGCATCAGTGTTATTTCAGGCTTCTGGTACTACATCCATAATTAAATCAAAAAGTGGGGTAATATCTTTTTTTTCATCATCTAAATTTTTAATTGCAATTCAATCTTTTCAAATTGCATAAATCATTGGAAATTCAAGCTGTTCATCACTTGCTCAAAGTTGTGCAAATAAATCAAAAACCATATCGTGAACCTCATCTGGTCTTGCAGCTGGTTTATCGATTTTATTGATAATAACAATTGGTTTTAATCATAATTCCAAAGATTTTTTCAAAACAAATTTTGTTTGAGGCATTGGTCATTCGTAAGCATCAACAAGTAAACAAACACAATCAACCATTTTTAAAACCCTTTCAACTTCTGATCAAAAATCAGCATGACCAGGAGTATCCATAATGTTTATTTTACAATCTTTGTATTGAATTGAAGTATTTTTTGCATAAATTGTAATTCATCTTTCTTTTTCTTGATCGTCAGAATCCATAACACAAGTTTCAACAGATTCGTGTCATTTAAAAGTTCAAGATTGTTTTAAAAGTGCATCAACTAAAGTTGTTTTTCAGTGATCAACATGGGCAATAATTGCAATATTTCTGTAAGACATAAAATTTGATTAAATTAAAAAAAGATGCAAATGCATCTTTTTTAGGATAAAATTTTATTTTTATAAAGCAAATTTTAATCTGTAATCCAAGCTCAATCTATTAGTTCATCAGGAATATTATTTCAATAATTTAATTGTCTTATTTTTTCTAATCTTAATAGTTCAGCTTGTCTTTTCTTTTCTTCTTCTATTTTTTCTTGTTCTAAGTTTTCAATATTTTTATTTATAAATTTAATCCTTTCAATTAAATTATTTACAGAAACATTTTCAAAATCTTCAATATGGTCTAATAAACTAAATCTTGCATTTGTAAAAATTTTCTTTCAAACATAATAATCTCAAGATAAAATTCAATCTCATGAACTCATTTTTAATCATTTGTAAATTTTAAATCAATCAATTTTATCTTTTCATAAAAATACATCTTCTGTTTTTACTCACAATCAAGCTAAATCTGCTAAAACTTGCGTTAAATTTTCATTTCTTAATAAATAATCTCAATAAATTTTTTCAATTTGTGGTTTTAAATTTTTTGCTAATTTTATTTCAGCTAATTTTTTATTTAAATCACCTGAAATTATTTCTCATTTTTCATCTAAAATTTCAACATTTTCAACATTCCAGGAAATTAATTGTATATTCAAAGAAATATTTATTTTATCATATTTTTTAGTTTTTGCATTTTGAACTGCAAATTTTTTATCTCAAATTTTAGAAATAAACTCTGAGTCTGTAAATATTCAAACTGATTCTAAATATTTTCTTACAAGTTCTTTTTTCAAAAAGTCTTCGTGTGAAAATTCTTTATTTTCAAGTCATTGAAAAACATTTGATGGTTGGTCGCTGAAAACAGATGCTGTATAGTTATTTTTTGCTATTAATTCCTTAAATTGGAGCATTGTCATTGATCAATGTCAATCAAACTTTGAATTTCAGTCAGCGGATTTTATTTTAGAAACAATTTTTGTGTTGATATTATAAACTACATCGTATTTTTTTCAATTAAATTCAATTGAGTTTACAAAAAACATACTTCATCACTTCATAAACTCTTTAATGTTTTTTCAATCAATTTTAAATCAATATTTTTCAAATTCTTCGATTATTGTTTCTTTATCATCATTTTTTGTAATTTTAACCTCTTTAAATTTTATCGGTTTAAATGAATCAAGTAATTTTTTTAATTCTTGTTCTTTTTTTTGTTTTTCTGCCTCAGCTTTTTTTAATTCTTCAATATCTTTCATATTTTTTTCATCAGCTGATCAGTGAAAAATTCATTTTGCAGAATCCAAAAGTTTTTGATAGTTATCAAAGTTTTTATCATAATCTGCCAAAATTTTTGCTAATTCTTTATTTTCTCAAATATTTTCATAAATAATTTTATTTACTAAAATATAATCAATCTCTTTAAATTTTTTTTCTTCAAGTAATAAGTCAATAAAGTCTGAATTTACTCAAATAAAATGTTGTATTTTTGAAATGTATTTTGATAAATCTTTCGATTGTTCTGCATTTTTTTTCATTTTTGCTAAAATTTTTGCAGAAATTTTATTTCTAAAATCATAAATTTTTTGAAAAGAAAATTGTAAATTATTTTTTAAGATTCAATCAATTAAATAAAATCAAATTTCTAAATTTTTTAAATTATTTTCATTTTTAAATGATTTTTTTGTATTTTCTAAAAAATAATCAAAATTTTTCACATCTGCCATGGAAATATTTTTTTGTAGATAAAAAATATTTTCAATGAAAGAAATTTTTTTACCTTCAAATTTTTTTATTCACTCATCAAAAAAATATTTTCCTTTTAAAAACGAAATTTTTTCAATATTTTTTAGTAATTTTTCTTTAAATTCTGGATTTGATAAAATATCTTTATTTAAACATTTTTCTTTTGCAGAAGTGTAGAATCTTGCAATATTTTTAAATCATTCCTTTTCTTTTTCGGATAAATCTGCAATTGCTTGAATACATTCATTAAATTTTCATTTTTCTTTAAAAGAAAAGTATTTTTCTCTTTTGCTCTTAAAAACTATAAACGAAGATAAAATATCTGTTAAAAAATTATTTTTTATTTCAATATTATATTTTGAAAATTGGTCATTTGGGAAGATTTTATCGATTTTTTTTGGTAAAATACTTTTTGATATTTGTATTTCATTTCAAGAAATTTCTGCACTGTATCAAGGCAAAAGATTTTTTTCTTTTCAGTTAAAAATAATTTTATTTATTCAATAAAGTGATAAAATTTCTGTTGATAAACTTCATTTGTAAACTGTAATTCAAGAATCTTTTAGTTTTATTTTGATGTCTCAAACAGATAAATTAAAATCATCAAAAGATGAAATTCTTACTTGTCATTTATTTAATTCTCAATTAGAAAAATCAGAAATTTTCATTTCAGAGTTTTTTTGAATTTTAATCAATAGTTTTTCGTTGAAGTTAAAAGAAATCGAATTGTCTTTTGTTGAGATTGTATCTCAAACTGAAAAATCAACAATTTCTTTTCATGTTTCATCGTTTTTTATGTTTACAATATTTGTTTCAACTGTGAAATCATTATCAGCAAAGACAAAAAGTCAGTTGATAAATGATAAAATTAACATTACCGATACAATTTTTTTCAATTGTTTAATTGTGTTTTTGTTCATTTTTTTTATTTTTGTTTTTAAAAATCTGAATATTTTACTGAAAAAATAATTTTTATCAGTTAAAAATATTTTACTAATTATAAAAATATTTTTTTTTATTAAAAATTTTTTTCATAATTAAAAAAATTCTGAGTTTATCAGAATTTTTTGTTGAACTGTTGTCATTTTAGGTGTTGTTTCTGTTTTAAGAAATCATTCGTCGTTTTACCACTCAGGATGATAAAAATCGATGTTATTTTGAGCAATGCGAAGAATTTATTCTTCTAGTTTTTTAGTATACAAATTTAAATATTTTTTCTCCTTCTAAAAAAATATGCAAGAATTATCGATAAAAATCATAATCCAAAAATCATATCTTCCGGTCATGATTGACTTAATTTTTTTGCTTTTTGCAAGACTGGGACATTTTGGTATTCTTGTACATTTTGTTGTACATTATTTTGTATATTTTGTGATCATTCAACTCAAATTCAAAATCACTGATTTTGGGTATTTCAGAAAAAAGATTCTGCGCTTCAATGCATTTCGGCTGTGTCTTCTGGGATATCTTTTAGCATTGCTTTTTGAGCAACTAAATTCATATCAACGGTATGTAAATTTTGTTTAAAAATCGTTGTTTTTGGTTTTTTAACTTCAATTGTGTCTACTCTTTGTTCTATTTTTTGTGCAGAATTATGAAAATTTTCTTCGTTTGTTGTTTTTTCTTCATTTAAAAATGATGATAAATTATCAGTTTCATCAATTGTTTCTTTTTTTAGTAAGTCAGTTTCAGGAAATTGTTTTTCATTTTTTGTAGTTTCTTGTAATAAATTTGTTTCCTCTGTTTTTTTATTATTTAATTTTTCATCTGTTGTTTCTCAAAATAAATCATTGATTAAATTTTCAGTGTCGTCCTTTTTGTTTTCTTTTTCAATCGTTGTTCATGTAGAAATGCTTCAAGTTTCGGTTCATCCAGTTCAAGTACTTGCTTCATCGAAAGTTAAATCCAAATCTCAAAGCAAATTTTCTCATCATCAATTTTCATCTCATCAAACTGTTTCTGCATTTGTATTTTGAATTTCTTGTGTCATTGTTGGAAACATTAGATTTGCAGAAAATTCTGTTCATGACATTTGACCTGCTCAAACAACGAAAATCATTGCCATTGTTGAAATTCATGCTCAAAATAAATGTTTTTTATTTTCTGCGAAAAATAAAGACAATTTATTTTTATTTTCTAAAACATTTTCAATTTGTGATTTTGTTTTATTTCTTCCTGATTCTATTGTTGTCCATTTAATTTTCATAGTATTTTATTATTTTTTATTTTTATTTTTTTTAAATATATTTTTTTCTGTAAATAAAAATTCATATTGCAAAAGAAATAATTAGTGCAAAAATTAAAGTTTCAGTTGGTCAAGTTTGCGCATTTTTTGCGATTTTTTTATTTTGAATATTTTTATTTATAAAATTATTTTTATTTTTATAAACAACATTTTGTGAAGTTTCTGTGATTTTTTGCACTTGTGAAATTTTTGAAAGAGGAGAGGTTGAAGTCATTTTTTTTCAAATAATTACAGCTTCTTCATTTGAATAATCCGATTCAATATTTCAATTTCAAACAGCAGTTATTGCGAAAAAATATTGTTCTCAGGTTTGAAGTCCTCATAATTTGTAAATATTAATATCAGGAACAAGCCTTCTTTGAAGGTATCTTCAAGAAGTTTTTCAGTAATAAATATAATATTGTTTTGCTCATTGAACTTTATTCCAAGCCAAAGTTGCTGATCAAATTTCAGTATCAATTTTTAGTCAAGTTGGTCTTTCGATATAATTTGTTTCAACTTGTAATTGAATATTATTTTGTTTAATTTCAGTTTTTTCAATTTTTGGTGTTTCAAATTTTAGAGATTTTGGTTCTCATTTTAAAGTGTTTACAGGAAATCAATTTTCAAAAACCATTACTGAAACCTTTCATCAATCTGTTTGATAATCGTGAAATCTGATTTCTCATCAATCTTTTATAATTTCACAATTTATTTTTGCAACATTTATTTTTGAATCTGCAACATCTCACGATAGCGATGATCTTCAAATTTTTATGATATTTCAAGAAATATTTGATTCTCATGGAACCACAAAATCAAATGCAGAATCATCTGTGTTTATTGATTTACAATCAATTTTATTCTTGTCAAATTCAAGCCAAGATTGAACCGAAGTTATATTTTGATTTGATGGATTATCAATATCAATTGAAATTACGACATTTTTTCAGTTTTGAGAAATTTTACTCAAAATCAAATCGGTATTTGCTTGAATGGCAAATGTTGTCGATGCGATTGACATTAAAGCTAATCAGATTAAAACCTTTTTAAAGTTAGTTTTTTTCATATTTTTTATTTTTGTTTTTTTAAAATCAGATAATTTTACTCAAAAAAAAAATATTTTCGCGAAGAAAATATTGATTATTTTTTAAAATATTTTATTTTATCAAATTATAAAATCCTTGAAATGGCACAAATTATTGCAGTTTCAAGTCTTAAAATGTTTGTTCAAAGTGTTAAAAATTCGCAATTTTTTTCTTTTGCAGTCTGAACTTCCTTTTCAGAAAAACCTCATTCTGGTCAAATTATTAAATTTATTTCTTGCGGATATCATCAATTTTTTATAATATCAAATTGAGATTTTAAATTTTCTCATCTTGAATCGAAAAAGTAAAATTTTTCTTTTTCATCAAAAATTTTTTCAAATTTGTTAAAATCTTTCAATTTTGGTAAAAAAAATCTTTCAGACTGCTCAGATGCTTCTTTGATTATCAAATTATTTCTTTCAATTTTATTTGGATATTTGGCATTGCAAAAATCTGAAAAAAACGGATGAAATTCGCAAACTCAAAGCTCGGTTCATTTTTGTAAAATAAATTCAAATTTTTCTTTTGACTTTGGAAGTGCAAAAAATAAATTTATTTTTTTGTTTCATCAAAAATTTTTATCATCAGAAAAAAATTTTTCTTTATCTAAAAAAATTTTTTCCAAGATTTTTATTTCAAAAAATTTTTTTTCAATTCAAATAATTTCACATAAAAATTTTCATCATTTTCAATCCAAAACAAAAATTTTATCTCAAATTTTTCATCTTAAAATTTTTGTAAACTGGTTTATAATTGATTTTTCTGTGATTTTTCCGAATTTTTCATCCGATAAGAATTCTATTTTTGTAAAAAAATGTTGCATTTTAAATAATCTCAATTTGTTCAATTTCTTTTTTATCAATCTCCGCTTTTTTTGGTAAAATTATTTTTTTAATCTCATCAATTTGATGTTTTGGGTCTTGAATAAATTTTTTCAGATCAGTTGGTTTGAAATTTTCAAGCCTGATTTTTGATTTTTTATCTTCGATTTCATCAAGCATTTCTCATCAAAGTTCATTTTTCAGTTTTGAAACTTTCAATCATTGCAAACTCGACAAAATATCAATTGCATTTCTGTGAGAAATGTGTTGATCATAAGCCGCAAGGACATTTATAATATTTTCTCTTTCCTGCGGGTCGATTTTTTCCAAATTTTCATATTCAGAAATTTTTTTGAAAGATGCCAAAATTGATTCAAAACTTTCGATTGAAATTGCAAATAAATTGTATCAATCTTCATAAAATGAAATTTTTTTCATTTTTATGAAATCTTGTGTTGGAACGATAAAATACACGGTTTTGTAGATTTCATCACAATTTTTTGCAGACTTGATTTTTTTTACAGTTGATTTAACTTGTTCATTGATATACCCTTGAATGTCTTTTGATTTAGACAATTTTGCATCAAAAATAATATATTGCCCTAAAAATTCCACCAAAAAATCAGGTTTGAATTTCCCATCAAAACTTTCTGGAAGTGTTATATTTTCATAAAAATTAAAATTAAAATCAGGTTTTTTACAAACCTCTTTCATTTTTGATATTGAATTTATTTCGTGTTCAGCCCAAATTCTGTCCCTATTTTTTTCTTCTTCTAATTTTTTTTCTTCATCTTCCTTTCTAATTCTCGCTTTTTCATCTTCAAGTGCTTTTCTTGATTCTTCAAGTTCGGCAAGTTTTCTTTCAAAATCCTTTGTTTTTTTGGTTTTTTCTTGTTCGAGTTCAGCTTCAAGTTTTGCAATTTTTGTTGTTAATTCATCATTTTTTTCTTGTAAATTTGAATATTTTTCTTTTAGCGGTGCAAATTCTGCAAACATTTGTTTTGCTTTTCATTGAGCAATATTTTTTTCTTCAACTTCTTGTTTGATTTGATTTTCTTTTTCTCAAAAAATCTCATTTTTTTTATCAAGTTCGACTTTTGTTCTGATATTTTCTTCTGATAAAACTCTTCTTTCTCATTCAAGTTCTGCAATTTTATTTTTTAATTCATTTTGAATTTCTAGATTTTTTTCTTCAATTTTTTCAATTTCTTTTTCTAGTTTTTCCTCAAAATTTTCTCATTTTTTAGAAAAAAATTTATCAAAAACTAAAAAACCTAAGATTCAAAAAATTCAGATTGCTGTGATTAGTGTTGTGAATTCCATTATTTTAATATTTAATAGTGATTGTTTTTTTAGTTTTTGTCATATATAAAAAATATTTTTTTTCATTATTCAAAATTTTTTTCCCATTGCAAAAATTTTTTTTAACAACAAAAAAAACTTCAAAATTTTTTGAAGTTTAATTTTTTATTTAAATTGAAAAAATTAAGCTGATTTTTCTGCTTGAATTTCATCAAACATAAAATCCGCTTGTTGAATTAAATCTTTTGTTAAAATTCTTAATCATTTAGCAGAAATTTTTGTTTTTCTAACTGCTCATGAAGTTTCATCCATAAGTTTTTTTGTAATCATATTTGCCTTCCAAGTTCTTTTTGTTCTTCTTTTTGAGTGAGAAACATTGTTTCAAGTTGAAGTAGTTTTCGCTGTAATTGGACAAATTCTAGCCATTTTATTTAAATTAAATTTGATATTTTTTTATTTTTTTATGATAAAAAAATCATAAAATACCAAAAAAATTTATTTTTAAAAACTCATTTGTCAAGAAAAATTTGCATTTATTTTTTTTATGTGCAAAATTCACAAAAATAACAAAAAAGTATGGAATATTCACTATTTGAATGACTTTCGGAAGAAGAAATAAAAATTATTGAAAAAGAACTTATTGATTTAGAATATAAAAAAAAGGAGACGATTTACACAAAAAGTGTGTGATGAAATAAAATTTTTTATGAAGAGTCAAGCAGAGTTTGAGTGTATTTTGTCGAAAGCTGAATTGTGAAAATTTCTGTAAAAAATGAGATGAAAAATTATACAATTGCTTTTTTGAAGTGATGAGATTTTTTTTGAGAAATGTCGTCAATTTTGTGATTTGAGCCAACTGCTGATATTCATGCACTTGAAGATGTAAAAATTAAATTTTTGGATTCTGATAAATTTAATGAACTTTTAAATAAAATGCCAAAATTGTGAATTGCATTGTCAAAATATTTGGCAAAAAGAACACAATTTTTAAGTGGAGTTATTTTTGATCATGTGTTTAAAACGCTTGAAGCAAGGGTTGCATCAAATTTATTGTCAATGATTGATGAATTTTGAGAAGAAAAAGATTGAAAATTTTATTTAAAAATAAAGGTCACTCATCAAGATTTAGCAGATTTTATTTGAACAAATCGTGAAACTGTGACAAAAACATTGAATATTTTTAAGAAAAATTGAATTTTAGATTTTATTGACAGAAGGATTGTAGTTTTGGATTTTGATAAATTAAAGGAAATTTCTGTTGATTAGGATTTTTTTTAAAACAAAAATAAAAAATAGTGAAAAAAGATTTTGTAATTGTTGGCTCTTGAATTGCTTGATTAAGTGCCGCTTTTTTTGCATGACAAAAAGGAAAAGTGACCTTGATTACAAAGTGATTTGATTTAAGAAATTCAAAATCATTTGCAAATAATGACTGAATTTTATTTTCAAAAAATTTGGATATTTTGCATTCGGATATTTTAAAATTACATGAATTTAAAGATGATTATGAATTAAAAAAAGTAAAAAGTAAAATCGATTTTTTTATTGAAAATGTAAATTGAGTTTATTTTTTTCTAAAAAATATTTTGTGAGTAAGATTTTTTGATGAGTGAGAAAAAATTTTTTGATTTTCTGAAAAAAATATTTTCTTTTCAGGTGAAAGAACTGGTGAAGAAATTTGTAAAAAATTTATTGAGCAAATTGAAAAAAATCCGAATATTGAAATTTTTTTAGAAACAGAAGTGACAAATTTACTTTTTGAAGAAGTTGAAGAAAGAGATGCTCGTGCGGAGTTTATTTGATGAAAAAGGGTTTTGTGAGTGATTTGAAAAAATTTGGAAACAGGAGAGGAAAAACATTTTTTTTGAAAAAATACTTTGCTTGCGACTTGATCGGGAGAGTGAATTTATGATTTTAATTACATTTCAGATTGAATTAAATTGGCAAAATCTGTGTGAGCAAAAATTTGAAAAATGCATAAAATCGCATGGACACCGCTTTGTCTTGATTTAAAAAATGTTGATAAATATTTTTTACCGATGAATATTTTGAACCATTGAGCATTTTTGGTAAATTGAAAATGAGAAAAATTTTTGCAACATTATATTGATCCAAAAAAAATTGATTACAATTGAAATCATGTTTTAAATTATGATTTAAGTGACGATTTTGAAGAAAATCATTGAAATACTTTTTTGATGAATGAGTTATCAAGTGCGGTTTTTGCGGAGGTTCAAAAGTCTTGACAAGTGTTTTTGGATATGAGATACAGGACGAAAAATTTTTGGGAGAAAAATTTTCCTGAGCTTTTTTATTTTTTGAATTTTCAAAAAATTGATGTTTTAAAAGATTTAATTCCGATAAAAAATATTCAGCAGTTTGTGATTTGATGAGTTGAAGTTTCAGAATCAGCAAAAACCTCGGTTTCGAGGCTTTATGTAAGTTGAGAATTGGCAAATTTTTGAGTTTTGGGTGAGCATTGGTTGCCGTGAGTAATAATTTCAAAATCAATTATTTTGTCGAAAAGTTTTGTGGATAATGCGGTTTTGTAGTTAAAATTTATTTTTTTGAATATCTCTTTAAAAAATTTTCTTTATATTCTAAAAATCTATTTTCTTCAATCGCTTCTCTGATTTCTTTCATTAAATTTTGGTAAAAAGCAATATTGTGATAAGTTGCTAAAATTTGTCAAAGAGCCTCTCATGATGCAAAAAGATGGCGAACATATGCTCTTGAATATTTTGTACAAGCAGGGCAAATGCATCATTCGTCAATTGGTCAAAGGTCTTTTTTGTATTTTGAGGCTTTGATATTTGTGTATCAATCTTTTGTGTAAACTCTTCAATGCCTTGCTTCCCTTGTTGGCATAACGCAATCAAACATATCAATTCATTTTCAAACTGTCTCCAAAATATTTTCCGGTGTTCAAACTCACATTAAGTATCTTGGCTTTTTTTCTGGTAAAAATGGGATTGCATTATCAACGGCACGATACATTTCAATTGTAGGCTCTCAAACAGAAACTCCTCAAATTGCAAACCCGTCAAAATCCATTTCTGTAAGCTGTTTTGCGGACATTTCCCTTAAATCTGCATAAACTCAACCTTGCACAATTGCAAAAAGTTTTTGAAATTTATTCGATCAAATTTTTTTATGATGTTCAATACACCTTTTTGCCCATCTTGTTGTTCTTTCAAGGGATTGTAAGACATATTTTTTTTCAGCAGGAAATGGCGGGCATTCATCCAAAACCATTGCAATATCAACTCACAAATTATGCTCGATTTCCATTACACTTTCAGGAGTTAGAGAAATTTTTTCACCTGAAATATGAGATCTGAAATCAACTCATTTTTCAGTAATTTTTCTAATTTTTCACAAAGAAAAAACTTGAAATCATCAAGAATCTGTCAAGATTGGCCTGTCCCAATTCATAAATTTATGAAGTCATCAAAGCTCTTTTATGAGTTCGTCTCATGGTTGTAAATGCAGATGATAAGTATTTGAAAGTATTATTTCAGCTCAAAAATCCTTGATTTTATCAGCCTCAATTCACTTTATTGTTCAAATTGTTCAAACCGTCATAAAAAATGGAGTTTGCACAATTCAATGTTCAAGCGAAATTTCTCATCTTCTCGCTTTTCAGTTTCAATCGTTATTTTTTGGATTTTTTAATTTTAGCATAATTTTTTTTAATTTTTTTTATTTAAAAAATTTTTTTGCATAAATAAAATTTTTTTTGAGAATTAAAAAAAAGAAATTAAATAATTTATGTCACTTTACCAAAAATATCGCCCAAAAGATTTTTCTTCACTTGTTTGACAAGAATCTGTGAAAAAAATTTTAATGAATTCTTTGAAGAATAATGATGTTTCGCATGCCTACATTTTTTCAGGTTCGCGTTGAACTTGAAAAACTTCAACTGCAAGAATTTTGGCAAAAACCTTAAATTCAAAGCTTTTATGCGATGGAAGGATTGAAGAAAATGAAAATACAAGGGCTATTGATTCATGAGATTTTGTTGATTTAATTGAAATTGATGGGGCTTCGAATGCAAAAGTTGATGATATCAGAGAATTGCAGTCAACCATTGGGTTTTCTCCGAGTTTTTCAAAAGTGAAAATTTATATTATTGATGAGGTTCATATGCTTTCAAAATGAGCATTTAACGCACTTTTGAAGACAATTGAGGAACCGCCGAAATTTGTTTATTTTATTTTAGCAACGACAGAAAAACAAAAAATTCCAGAGACAATTATTTCGAGGTGTATAAATTTGAATTTTGAGAGGATTTTTGATGCAGATATTGTTAAAAGGTTGGAATTTATTTGCAAGGAGGAAAAAATTGATTTTGAAAAAAAAGCTTTGGAATTGATTGCAATTGAGGCAAAATGAGGGTTGAGAGATGCGATTTCGCTTTTAGAAAAGCTGAATTCTGAGTGAAAAATTTCAGAAGAGGATGTTGTAAAAAATTTGTGAATTTGATGAAATCTTGTGATTGAAAAATTATTTCAAAAAATTATCGATTGAGATAAAAATTGAGCTTTGGAAATTGTTTCTGAGATGGAAAAAAATTGAGAATCTGTTGAGATTTTTATGAAAAATTTTTTAGAAAAAATAAGAATTCAAATGAAAAATTTTTTGGAAGATGATGAAAAAATGAAAAAAATTTTTTTAATAATTGATAATTTTCAAAAAAATTTTTCTGAGTTAAAAAATTTTTCAGACAAGTTTTTGTGTTTAGAATTAGCGGTTTTAAAAAGTTTTTAAAAAATGGAAATTTTAATATTTTTTTTATTGTTGGTATTTTTTTTCTGAACGATTTTTTGATTTATTGCATTAATAAAAAAAGAAAAATTTCCAGAAAATCGTAAAAAATATTTTTTAAAAAAACTTGATGAAATAAAAAAATATAACGATTTTGAGAAAAAAATTTTAAATTACGATAAAATTTTAGATCAAGTTTTGAAAGAAAAAAAATATTCTTGAACTTTATGAGAAAAAATGAAAAAATTTTGACAAAATTTTTTAAATCAAAATGAAATTTGGTTTGCTCATAAAATGAGAAACCAAATTGCGCATGAGGTAAATCCAAAAATTTCAGAAAAAGATTTTTTGAAAGCGGAAAAAATTTTTTTGAGAGAGATTAAAAATATGATGGAATAAATATTTTTAAAAAAAATCTAAGTTTTAAAACTTAGATTTTTTTGTTAATTTCAAAATTATTTAAAAAATTAAAAATCCCAACTACCCTTCAAAGCATTTGATTGTGTATAATTTACAACAGTTGACTCAAAAAAGTTTCATTTTTCTCAATTATTGTCTTGTAATCTTTCAAGGTGTTTGTATGGATTTTCATTAAATCATTTGTAAACTGGTGAAATTCACAACATTGCAAGTCTGTCATTCGCAAGCCGTTTTGTATATTTCTCTATTGATTCTTCATTTATTCAAATAATTGAGTCTCATAAAATATGTTTTGACCATTTAATTTCTTGTTTTACAGCGATTTTAAACATTTCAATGATTGTTTCTTCGTTGTAAAGCTCAGGAAATTCATTTTTTATTTCCTTTAAAATATTTGCAAAAAGAGTGACATGTGTCAGTTCATCTCTTCTGATGTAATTTATCATTCTGTCTG
>JAJOLG010000062.1:0-4631 GCA_021129445.1 Candidatus Altimarinota bacterium
ATTTTTTGGATTTTGAAAAAATATTTTTGGATGAAAAAATTTTGGAAAGAATGAATTTTTGACAAAAAATTTCTGTTGAAAAATTATTTTTAGATGAAAATTTTTTAGAAAAAAATAAAAAAATTTTTTGATGATGAGAAAAAAATTTTCCTTCAAATGAAGAAAAATTTTTTAGAATTTTTAACTTTAATGGAAAATTTTTTGGGGTTTGAAAAATTTTTTGAGGTATTTTGAAAAAGGAAGTTTTTATCTAATTCCTGGCACAGGAAATTCTTCACACATTTTTTCAATTCATTTTTTCACTTCTGCAATTACATTTTCATCATCAGAATTTTTAAAAACCATATCCATAAATTCTGCAATTTTTATCATCTCTTTTTCTCACATTCATCTTGTTGTCACAGCAGGTGTTCAAAATCTAATTCACGAAGGATCAAGTGGTTTTCTTGGGTCGTCTGGAATCATATTCATATTCAATGTAATTCAAGCTTTATCCAAAACTTCTTGGGCTTGTTTTCAGGTTAATCAATTTTTTGTAATATCCAGCAACAGCATATGATTTTCTGTTCATCAGTTCATCGGAAAATATCCTAATTCTTCAAGTTTTTTACAAAGAATTTTTGCATTTAAAATAATTTTTTTTGCATAATCTTGAAATTCTTTTGTGTCCGCTTCTTTGAAACAAATTAATTTTGCAAAAACTGCATTCATCAATGGTCAACCTTGTAATCAAGGGAAAACTGCCTTGTCGATTTTTTTTCAAATTTCTTCATTTTTTGAAACTATTAATCCTCACCTTGGTCACCTCAGAGATTTATGAGTTGTTGTCGTTAAAACATCAAACCCGTAATCCATTGGGTTTTCAATTGCTTTTCATGCAATAAGCCCTCAAATATGCGAAACATCTGCCATTGTTAAGGCTCAAACCTCATCTGCAATTTCCTTAAATTTTTTCCAATCCAAATTTCTTGAATATGAAGAAAATCCTGCCAAAATCAGTTTTGGCTTGTGTTTTATCGCCATTTCACGAAGATTTTCGTAATCAATAACTCATCAATTTTTTTGATCAGTTTTATATCTCACAAAATTAAAAATTTTTGACATATGTGTCACTGGATGTCCATGTGTCAAATGCCCTCAATGCGATAAATCCATTCCTAGTATTGTATCTCACGGTTCCAAAAGTGCAAAATAAGTTGCAATATTCATCACTGCTCACGAAATTGGTTGGACATTTGCATGTCATCAATTGAAAATTTTTTTTGCCAAATCTATTGCTTTTTGCTCAATTTGATCAGTAAATTCTTGTCATCAGTAATATCTTTTTCAAGGATACCCCTCAGAATATTTATTCGTAAAATGTGTTCAAAGTGCCTCAATTACAGCCTGTGAGGCATAATTTTCTGATGGAATTAGCTCAATTCCATGTTTTTGCCTGTTTAATTCTCATTGAAGAATTTTAAATTCTTCTGGAGAATTTTTTTGAAGTTCTGGATATTGCATAAAATTTTTTAGTTTTTTTGATTATTAAAAATTTTTTTTGTTTGTAAAAAAAATTAAATTTTTTTTATTTTAAGATTTAATTTTTTTCTAAATTTTTTTTGATATTATCTTTTAATTCCAAAAATTTTTCATCCAAAATTTTTCTTTTCAAAAAATTTTCTAAAAATCTTTTTGGTCTTTTTACAAATTGTTCAAAAATTTTTTTATCATTTTTTAAATAAATTGATTTTCATCAAATATTTTTTTCTTGTGATTTTCACAAAATAAATTCTCATTTTGGAGAAAATTTTATTTGAAAAAGTTGTTCTTTTTGTAGTTTTTCTCTGGAAATAATACAAGTTCTTGGGTTTTGCATTTTTAGATTTTCCTTTTCTTTTTCTATTAAATATTTGATTTTTATTAAAAGTCAAATCATCTAAATAACTTTTTATAAAATACTTTTATTTATTTTTTATATTGTAAAAACCCGATTAAAGTAATCGGGTTAATTTTTTTTTATTTATTTAAATATTTCCAAAGAAATTTTAAGTAAATAAAAGTGGTGAGGGAGACTGGATTCGAACCAGTAAACTCATTTTCTATAGTGGGAAAACCTCTTTGGTTTAAGGCGATGATCAATCGCTTAAATCGTACCTAGAGCCTCATAAAAAAATAAAAAACACAAAAATTTAATGGTGGGCGTACCTGGATTCGAACCAGGGACCTCATGATTATCAGTCATGCGCTCTAACCAACTGAGCTATACGCCCTTAAATTTTTTAATGCCGAGAAAATTTAAAAGTTTTTTTTAAAAAATC
Organism: Candidatus Altimarinota bacterium; assembly: GCA_021129445.1. Classification (GTDB taxonomy): domain Bacteria; phylum Patescibacteriota; class Gracilibacteria; family JAJOLG01; genus JAJOLG01. The sequence continues at coordinate 2,301 of JAJOLG010000062.1, forward strand.
AAGAAGAAATTTAAGAAAAATTTTTTACCATATAAGTTTCTTCTAATTTATATCAAAATTTTGCATAATATCATCTCGTTCAAACCGCAGAAATAATAGCAATTCAGTTCAGATTTTTAAATTTTTCTTTTACAATTTCTTCTGATTTTTTTATTAAAATTTCTCAAAGTCATTTGTGCTGGGTTTTATTTTGTTGTTTTTCCGATGTTTTAATTGAAATCTCGCCAGGATAAGCCTTGAAAAAATTTGGATTGGATAAAATATTTATATCTGGTTTTAAAATAGATTCTTCGTTGCTTTGCTTTTCTCAGGGTGACAAAATTGATGCAATTTTCCCATAAACATGCAATTCTCTAATTATTCATTTATTTTCAAGTGCTTTAAAAATCGTATTTTTTGTATTTTCTGGAATAAACAGCCTAATCAATCAAAGACATTTTTCTTCTTTTGTCCTTGCTTCAATGTAAAAATCAACACCTCAATTTACCTCAATTTTTTCCACAAAAATCTCAAAGTTATCAAATTTTTCATCTCTAATTTCACGACATCTAATGCATTTGCACTTGATTCAGGATTTTTTTACTAGGTCAGAAATATTTTCACGAATATTTGATTTTTTTGAGCCTCATAAAATTAACTGAGCAGGGACATCTCTTGTAATTCTTCAAATTCTCGTGTGGTATGGTATGCAATTTTTTTTAATGTATTTCACTAATTCAAAAATTTCTTCATCAGAATTTGGGCGATAATTTAATTTTTTTGCATTTTCCTCCAATTCCGTTCATTTTAAAAGCAAGCACGGATAAATTTTTAGCTGATCTGGGTGGTAAAAAGGGGAGTGAAATAAATCATAAAATGATTTTTTGTCAATTTCTTTTGTGCTTCAATAAAGCCCTGTCATCATATGATACATAATTTTGAAGCCATATTTTCTCAATTTTTTTGTAGTTTTTTGGACATCTTCGGTGGTGCATCATCTTTTATTTTTCTCAATAACCGCATTATCAAGGCTTTGCACTCACATTTCAACCCTCGTCACTCACAAATATCTTAAAAAACTTAAAATTTCATCAGTTCACGAATCTGGCCTAATTTCCACAGAAATTCAAACAATTTTATGTTCAGTTTTTTCGTTTATTTCTTGCAGTTTTTCAAGTGAAAAATTTTTAATTTCCGATTTTTTTATTCAATTTGCGGCTCAAAAAATTTCTTTAATAAATTCTTCTTGATAATCTTTTGGATATGATGGAAAAGTCCCTCAAAGTATGATAATTTCAAGTTTTTCAGTGTTATGCCCCATGATTTTCGATGCCTCAATTCTATCAGAAATTTGATCAAAAGCAGAAAATTCTGTCCTTAAAGCTCTTTGGGAAACGGTTTCTTCTGATAAATATGATTTTGGCATTTTTACATCATCTGGACAAAAAATACATTTTCAAGGGCATGGAAATGGTTTTGTAAAAAGGGTTATTGGCAAAACTCACGAAAGTGATCTAATTTTTTTTCTAACCAAAAATTTTTCCAAAATTTCAGATTTTTTAATTTTTCATTCTTTCAAAAATTTTTGATATGCTTTCAAAATGAAAGTTTTTTTTGGGATTTCATTTTTTATTTTTTCCGATGATTTTTCTTTAAAAATATTTAAAACACAAGTTTCAAAAAATTTTGATTTCTCGCCCCTGAGGGCATTTTTTTGTTTTAATTTTTTTTCTAATTTTTCTAAAAATTCTAAACTGACTCAATCTTTTTCAAAAATTTCAGAATCTCAATTTTCATCAAAAAAAACCAAAATTCATTCATAATTTAATTTTGAAATTAAAAAATTTTTTTTCTCATCAAAATTTTTTTTACCTCAATTTAAAAAAAATATTCCATTGAAAAAATTTGATTTTAAATCACTTTCATCAGAAAAAATTTTTCCAGAAAATCCGATTTCATCAAAATACCTCAGGGCACCCTCTTTTGCTTTGCAATTCACTTTAATTTTTTTGTCTCAAAAAATAAAAATTTTATTGAGAAAATATTTTTTATTTAAAAATTTTAGTGTAGTTTTTATGTCCACTTTGCAAATTATTAATTTTTTTAGTAAGTGTGCTTTGCAAAATTTTATTGTCAATTGTTTAAAAAAATCCTAGATTTCCGTCTTGGATTTTTTAGATTTTTTCTACATTCCAGGCCATCAAGCTAATTTTCAATAATACATGTATGAGTCATAATATTTTTTATAACTTGGATGATCTGTTGGGGTTTTTTGAAGTAAATCGTAAAAACCTCTTGCGTGTTTGTCTGCCTCTTGTGGTGAAATAACTGAATCTGCTTGTGTTGTATTCG
>JAJOLG010000062.1:4731-12997 GCA_021129445.1 Candidatus Altimarinota bacterium
AGATTTTTTTTCAACAGGTTTTTCTTTTGTTTCAGAAATATTTTTTTCTTCACTTTTTGGTTTTTCAGTTATTTTTTCTTCTTTTTTAATTTCTGGTAAATCTAATTTTACATTTACGGCAGAAAAATCTTTTTTTGTTTCAACTGGTTTTTTTGGTTTATTTTCCTCAATTTTTTTCACATCTTCTTCTGAAATTCACAATCTATTTTTTTGCATAATTTGAATTTTTTCAATAAATTTTCAAATTTCAGCATCAAAATTTTGATACTCAGAAATTACAAATCATGCAGCCATTTTATGCCCTCATCATCAATATTCTTTCGCAATTTCAGCCATATCAACAGCGATTGCATTTGATCTCAAACTTACATAAATTTTATCATCTGTTCATTCTTTTGCCAAAATAATCACTTCTGATCAAGGTGCATTTGTCATTAATTCATCAATAAGTCAATCGGCTTCGTTGATAGTTGCTCATGTTTCGATAAAATCATTTTTGTCAACTTCTGACCAAACAACTCTTGAAATTGGGTCTTCTTTGATGTTTGTCAAAATTTTTCACCAAATTTTTAGCATCGAAAGTTGTTTTGTTTTATAAATATTCTTGATAATTTCTTGCTGTCTTGCTCATAAATCCATCAAATCTGCCGCATATTCAAGTGCTTTTGGCGAGGTATTATTATATTGAAAAGATCATGTGTCTGTAATAAGTCAAGCCATTAAAAGTGTTGCAAGGTCTTCATCAATAATTTCCTTCCAGTTTTCTGAAAATATTTTTATTAAGTCAAAAATTATCATTGTCGCAGATGCAGAAGTGATATCCACAAGATTTATTTGTCAAAAACCTCCATTTGTTACATGATGATCGATATTTATAATTGGAGTTTCAAAAAACAAATTTGTATTTTCAAAATATAAATCTCAAAGATTTTCAAGACTTGCAGTATCTGCACAAATTATCAAGTCAAATTTTCAAATTCATTTTGCAAATGAAATTCATTCTTGTGAAATTTCTCAATTTTTTGGAGAAATTACAATATTTAATTTATCTCATTCAGTATTGTATTTTAGTTTTTCAATACTTGCTCAATTTAATTTTAAAGAAATTACAAAATCCTTCGTTGCATTTTTTGAAATTTGTACTTTTTTTGTAAATGGCAAAAATTCAAATGAATCAGGGATTTCATTTGTTGAAATAATTTTCACCTCCTTTCCCAGATTTTCCAAAAAGGTTCAAAAAGCTAATATTGATGCTAGTCAATCGACATCAATTTTTTGATGAGTCAAAAGCAAAATTTTTTCTTTTGACATAATTAAATTTTTTGCAGTTTGAAAATCTAACATTTTTTTAAATTTATTTTTTAAAATCCTTAAATTATAACAATTTTTTTTTAATTTTCAGAAAAAATATTTTTACAAATCATAAAAATATTTTTTTTTACGAAAAAATTCTTTGATTAAGTGAAAAAAATTTTTATTTTCAAGAAAAATAAATAAAAAATTATGTTGTGAAAAAATTTTAAAAAAGCATTTACACTTGCAGAACTTATGGTTGTTCTTGCAATTATCTGAATTTTATCAGCATCTGCAATGAGTATTTTTAGCTGAGCAATTGCTCAGGCAAGAGATTCTAATCGTGTTTCTGATTTGAATACGATGAAATCTGCTTTGGAGAATTATTTTACGGAAAACAAGGTTTATCCTCAGCCTGCGAAACAGACCAAAGAGAATATTTGGGGGTATGTTGATGATGATGCAATTGCAACTTGTTGAGTAAAAACGGATGCAAATTGAGAGATTGTTTATGATTTAAGTGCAAATGCTTGTGGTGGGAATATTTATGTTACTGAGAAAAGTGTAAATAAAATTGTATGTAAATATAAATATCGTGATAATTCTTGAAATGAACAGGAAACTAATTGAGATGAAATTACAACAAGTAGTGAATATATATCATGAGATAGTGCATGAATAAAGGTTTTAGAATGAGTTTATCAATTTGATAATTGAGCAGATGTTTGTATGAATTATTTAAAAGATAATTTGAAAAAATGTGAAGATGAAGATGATAATGATGATAATTATACTTGTAATAATCATAATAATTTAGATGCTTTAACAGATATTTATAAATATTATCAAAATTGATGAGAGCCTGTTGTAAGTTCTGCAAAGATGACATATTCTACATCAAATCCAAAAAAAACAATAATCTGATGGAAATGAACTTTAACAGAAAAATCATGAGTTAATTCAATTCATTTTTCTAATGAAGATAAAATCAAAAAATCATTTTATTGATTTATGGAAGAAAATGGTATTGATCCAAAATACAAAGCTTCAAAATATGAACAATCATGATTTTGATATTATCCTTATGCTGTTTTTAGGGATAATGTCTGAACAGACAATACTGCATCAAAAGCATTTATTTGATGAACAGCTTACCAAATTACAGCAACTCTTGAAAAACAAGATAAAGATTGAAATTATCATCCAGAAACTTTGATAATCTGAAATTATAAAAGACCAAAGTGAAAAAAATGATACCCAAGGTCGCTTTTCTGAAATTGATCGGATGTGATTGTAAATTGACAAGTTGAATGAGAAAAAGCAAAATATGTAAAAAAACCAAATTGAACAACAAATCGTTGAATTCCTTATCCAGTTGAAGAAATTGAATAAAAATAATTTTACAATCCTGCTAATTGCAGGATTTTTTATTTTGGGAAAAATTTTTTTGCACTTGTAAAAAAAATTTTTAGATTTTTAGAGAAAAAAGAAAGAAGTTTTTGGAATTTTTTTTTGAGGTAAATAAAAAGTAAAAAAAATTTTGAACGAAATAATTTTTGATAAAATGGCAGAAAAAATTTTAGACAAAAAGCAAAAATCTGTAAAAAAAATTTTAACAATTAAATAAAAAATATGAAATTCAAAATAGATAAAGATAAATTTTTAGATGCAATTTCAATAGTTTGAAGGTCGGTTTGATCGAATTGAACATTGCCAATTTTGTCGAATATTTTACTGAAAGCAGAGGAGTGAAAAATATTTTTTCTTGCAACAGATTTAGATTTGCAAACTTCGTATTTTATTGATGATATTGAGATTGAAGAAGAGTGAGAAATTACAATTCCGGCGAAATTATTGCAGTCTTATTTAAATTTTTTAAAACCTTGAATTGTAGATTTTCAAACGAAAGATGAAGATATTTTATTAAAATCAAAATCTTGAAAAACAAAAATAAAATGATTAAATTCAAAAGATTTTCCAAAAGTCGCACCAATAAAAACAGAAAATAATTTTTTAATAAATTCAAAAATTTTAAAATCTGCAATTGCAGATGTGCTTTTTTCAGTTTCTACTTCGATGAGTAGGCCATTTTTAACTTGAATAAATTTGAACATAAAGTGATGAGAAGTTTTTTTTATGTCGACAGATTCTTACAGATTTTCTCAAAGAAAAATTGATTTAGACACAGGACTTGAAGATGTTTCAATTATTATTCCAGCAAAAACAGCACAAGAGGTTTCAAAAACAATTTCTGACTGGGGAATGATTTGATGAGAAGACTTTGATGTGAAAATAAATTTTTCAGAAGACCAGATTTTGTTTGAAATTTGAGATATAAAATTGTCGTCAAGATTGATTCCATGAAAATTTCCAGATTGTACAATGCTGATTCCAAAAGAAAAAAAACTTACAGTTGTTGCTCAAAGACAGGATTTTGCACAGTTGGTTAAAAGAGTGAATATTTTTGCAAAGGAAAATAATAACAATTTAAAAATTTCTTTTTCTGAGGAAAATCAAGAAATTGAAATTGACACAAAAGACACTAATATTTGAAGTGATGAGTCGAGTTTGGAGGCATCAATAAAATGAGAAAGTATGCAAATTGCTTTGAATTCGGAGTTTTTGATTGCGATTCTGTGAGTTATTAAGAGTGAGGATGTGCTGATTGAAGCAAATTGAGTGTATTCGCCTGTGGTTTTTAAGGAGCCGGAGAGAGAGAGGTTTTTGCATATTATTATGCCGTTGAGGGTGTAAAAAAAGAATTAAATTTAAAAAATATGAAACCAATATTAAACAAAATCTTCCCAATCACCCAAAAATTCTGACAAAACCCAGAAATCTACAAAAGATTTAACCTTGCCTGACACAACGGCTTTGATTTTGCAGTTCCAGAATGAACACCAATTTTTTCACCAATTGACGGAGAAGTATTTTTCATCGATTATCAGCCAACTTGATATTGAAAATATATAAAATTAAGAGATGATAAAAATGAGATAGTTTTTGCTTATTTGTCATTTATTTGAAAAGAAATTTGAGAAAAAGTGAAAGTTTGAGATTTTTTGTGATACACTTGAAATACAGGTTTTTCGACTTGACCGTATTTGCATTTTGGAATTCGCGAGTTGAAAAAATGATATGTTGAAAATTATGATAATTGATATTTTTGATATGTTGATCCGCAAAAATATTTTTCTGATGATGAAAATTTCTTTTGAGATGAAAAAAAATTAGTCGATCCGTGAAAAAATTTGGAGGAAAAAAATTTTGCAAAAAATTATGATAATGTGGCAGATTGGGCAAAAGATTGATACGATTTTGTTGTTGAAGAATGAATTTCAAATTGAGAAAGACCAAAAGAATTTATTTCAAGGGAAGAATTTCTCTTGATGATTTTTAGATTTTCTGAATTTATTTGAGAGGAGCGGGAGCTTGATGAAGATTTTAAAATTGATTTTGAAAAACTAGATATTGCAGACAGGCCGAGTGAATGGGCGGGAGATGCATATTTATTCGTTGTTTCTGAGAAAATTTCAAACTGAGAAAGACCAAAGGAATTTATTTCTCGTGAAGAGGCTTGGGTGATTTTATTCAGATTTTTGAGAGATTATCATCAATTTCAAAAAGTTCCACAAATTGATAAATATAAGGACGAAAAAGTTAGAAGCGATTGATTGTCAGATTGGGCAAAAAGGGCTTATGATTGGGTATTGAAAAATTGAATTTCAAACTGAGAAAGACCAAGAGAATTTATTTCAAGGGAAGAAATTTGGGTGATGCTGTTGAGGTGTTATGAGGTTTTGGAGGATTAGTAAAAATATTAAAATTATGAAAAAATTCCAAGCAAAAATTTTAGAAATAAATAAAAAAACAGCTGATATTTCAGAGTTTATTTTATGAATTTCAGAAAAAATGGATTTCAAAAATTGACAATTTTTGACAATTGGTATTCCGCATAAAAAAATTTTGGAAAGAAATTGAGAAAAAATTGTGAAAGATGTTGTTTTAAAGAGAGCTTATTCCATTGTTGAAATTCAGGATTGAAAAATAAAATTGTGGATAAAAAATGTAAATTGAATTTGAACAAAATTTTTATTTTCTCAAAAAATTTGAAACGAATTAAATATTGCTTGAAGTTTTTGAAATTTTTTTGTGAAGTGAGATGAGGAAAATTTGATTTTTATGGCAACTTGAATTTGAGTTCCACCAATAATTTCACATTTAAAACAAGTTTTTGAGGGCGAAAAAAAATTTTTTGAGTGAAAAAAAATTTTATTTTTGTATTGAGTTCGTGAAAAAAAAGATTTCTTTTTTGAAGAAATTTTAAAAAAATTTTCGTCAGAAAATAAAAACTTTTCCTATAAAATATTTTTTTCTCGTGAGGAAAAAAATTTTTCTGATGAAGAAAAAAAATTTTTTGAAAAATGATATTTTACAAAAATTTTTGAAGATAAAAATTTTCCATTTCAAAATTCAGAGTTTTATTTTTGTGGCTCTGTGCCGTTGAAAGATGAAATTTTGTGAATTTTGAAGGAAAGGTGAATTGATGAGGAAAAGTTTGTTTTTGAGGCTTATTAAAAAAATAATAAATAAAACGATGACAAATTTTAGAGAAAAAGTAATATTTTTATCTGAGCAGGCAATAAAATTAGACCCGTATTTAGATACAGTTAATTCAAAAAAATTATTTTGAGAGATAAAAGATGAGATAAAAGAAGCAATTGAGGTTTTTGATAATGATGATGGTGAATTAGAAAAAGAAATGTGAGATGTTTTTTGGGATTTTAATATTTTAATACAGAAGTTGCAACAGGAATGAAAGATTGATATTGAAAAAGTTTACAAAAGCATTTATGAAAAAATGTCTTCAAGGAAACCATTTTTAGAAAAAAATCAAAAGGTTTCAAAAGATGAAGCAAAAGCTATGTGGAATAGAGCAAAAATTAATGAATGATATTCCAAAGATAGATTATGGGTTGATGAAAGGGAGTGATTTGAATAAAAAAATTGATAAATATTTTTGTTTTATTATTTTTTAAATAAATTAAAAAATAAATTAAAAACATGATAAAATCAAACGAAATCAGACAAAAATTTTTAGATTTTTTCAAATCAAAAAATCACGCAATAATTCCATCAGCATCAGTTGTGCCAGAAAATGACCCAACTGTGCTTTTTAATACCGCTTGAATGCAACCTTTGGTACCGTATTTACTTTGAGAAAAGCACCCGTCCTGAACAAGATTGGCGGATTCGCAAAAATGTGTGAGAACCTGAGATATTGAGGACGTTTGAGATGATTCTCATTTAACTTTTTTTGAAATGTTGTGAAATTGGTCGCTTTGAGATTATTTTAAAAAAGAATCAATTGCATATTCTTGGGAATTTTTAACTTCTGAAAAATGGTTGAATTTAGACCCGAGAAAAATTGCAGTGACTGTTTTTGAATGAGATGAAAATGCTCCGAGAGATGAAGAATCTGCGAAAATTTGGCAAGGAAATTGAATGCCAGAAGATAGAATTTCATTTTTGCCAGCATCAGAAAATTGGTGGGCAGCATGAGATACTTGACCTTGTGGGCCGGATTCTGAGATTTTTTATCGGGTTTGAAAATCTGAATTTCCGCCAGAATGATCGAATGTCAAAAATGATGAGGAAAATTGGATGGAAATTTGGAACAATGTTTTTATGGAATTTAATAAATTGCCAGACTGAACTTTGGAAAAATTACCTGCTCAAAATGTTGATACTTGAATGTGATTGGAGAGGATTACTGCGACTTTAAATTGAGTAAAAACAGTTTACGATACAGATATTTTTCAGGAAATTATTGAAAAAATTTGTGCAGAACTTTGAGTAAATTACGAAGAAAATAAAAAATGAGTGAGAATTATTGCAGATCATTCAAGAACCGCTTGTGTGATGATTTCAGACGGGGTTTTGCCTTGAAATGTTGATCAATGATATGTTTTGAGAAGGTTGATTAGGATTGCGATTAGGCAAGCTTACAAAATGAATTTTAAATGACAATTTTTGCATAAAGTTGCGGAAGTTGTAATTGAAAAGTTGTGAAGTGCTTATTCTCATATGATTGAAAAAAAATCAGAAATTATTTCTGAAATTTTGAGAGAAGAAAAACAATTTTGAGAAACTTTGGAAAAATGATTGAAAGAATTTGATAAATTGATGAAATGATTTCAAATGGCTTTTGAAAAAACTTGAAGAAAAATTGAGGAAATTTCGTGAAAACAAGCTTTTAAACTTTATGACACATATTGATTTCCACTTGAAATGACAATTGAAATTGCAAATGAAAAGTGATTAAAAGTTGATGAAAAATGATTTTTTGAAGCAGAAAAAAAACATCAAGAATTATCAAAAGCAGGAGCTGAAAAAAAATTTAAATGAGGTTTAGCTGATGCTGGTGAGGAAACAACAGCTTTGCACACTGCGACACATTTACTTTTGGCTTGATTAAATAAAATTTTATGATGATGAATTTCACAAAAATGATCAAATATTACACCAGAAAGATTGAGGTTTGATTTTAATTTTGACAGAAAAGTTGAAAAAGATGAATTAAATAAAGTTGAAGAATGGGTAAATAATGCGATTAAATCGTGATTTGATGTTGAAGTTCAAGAAATGGAAAAAGAGAAGGCAAAGGCTGAGTGAGTTGAGTGAAGTTTTTGGGAAAAATATCCTGAAATTGTGAAGGTTTATTTGATAAAATGAAGAAATTGAGAAATTTATTCAAGAGAACTTTGTGGTGGACCACATGTTGAAAATTCTGAAAAAATGGGGATTTTTAAGATTAAAAAAGAAGAATCGTCGAGTAGAGGGGTGAGGAGGATTAAGGCGGTTTTGGTTAAATAAAAATTTAAAACAAAAAGAATGAGAAATTTATTTAATTTATGAAAAGAATTTAAATAATGAGAAAAATGATGAATGAAGTGTGGAGAAAGATATTTTA
>JAJOLG010000062.1:13097-14270 GCA_021129445.1 Candidatus Altimarinota bacterium
ATAATGTGGGGGTTTCGTACAATTTAACATTAAATAATAATTATGAACTGAACCGAACAAGCTAAGCTAATAATAGATAAATAAGGGTCTAGACTAGTTAAGCGATTTTTTTCTTAACATTTCTAAAACTTTATCATAAAGATTTTCTTTTTTCAAGTTAAATCTAAATTCAGATTCCTTTAAGTGTAACTTAAAGGTTTTTTTGGTTCAGTTAAATTTATTTAGTCTTCTTTTTACATAAGACCAGAATGATTCAATTCAATTTACATGAGATTTTCATCTGGCAAATTCGTCTTTAGAATGATAAACTCTATAATGCTTATATCAATTTAAAACTAATGAGTCATAAGCTTTCCATTAGTCTGTATTAATAGTGCTTCACTCTAATATTTTTCATTTAATAATAGGTAATAATTGTTCTCTAGAACAGTTTTCTACTATTTGAGTATAAACCTTTCAGTTTCTCTTTAGAAGTCAGAATACAGGTGTTTTTCAACTAGCTCATCTTCATCTTTTTCATCTTACTCTTCTTGCTCAAAAGTATGATTCATCTAGTTCAAATACTCATTTGTCTTTTGTTTCATTATCTAGTTCTTCTACTATTCTTTCTCTTAGTAGATTAAGAATCTTATTAATTGTATTTCTATTTAATCAAGATAATTTTGCTATATCTTTTGCAGTAAAATCTAAAGAAAAATACTTGATAATTTCTCTGAATTTAGCTTCAGAAATTCGTGAACGGTTGTAATACTTGTTTTTTGGCTTCATATGAGACTAGGATAACTATTTATTTTTAGTTAGCTAGTCTAGACCCTTTATGTTTAAATCTTGATTCTTTATGGTAAGTAGTAAATTCTAATCAGTTATCAGATAGAAGTGTATTAATAGATTTAAATCAGAAATCTTTTTCAAATCTATTTTTTGCTTTTTTCATAACCATTGCAAGTGTAGATGCTTTTTTATCTGATACAACTTCTACATAATTTAATCTTGTACAATCGTCTATTACTCAAACTAAATATTTTTTCTTCTTAGGATTTTCTCATTTAATATTCTTAATTTAATATTCTTAATTTTAAATACATTAATATGAAGCATTTCTCCTGCTAGATTTTTTTCATATCTAGTTTTTTTTAATCTCATTTCTTAAAATTACTTTTTGTAATTTATCTT
>JAJOLG010000039.1 GCA_021129445.1 Candidatus Altimarinota bacterium
AAAAATGTTGAAAGATGAGGTTGAAAATGCATTTTTTATTTCAAAAGAGGATTTCGAGCAAAAAATAAAAAAGTGATGAATTAGGGCTTGAGCAGATGTTTTTTATAAGTTTTATAAAGATATTCTTGATATTGAAAATGCAGAATATTGGTGAGATGAGCAAATTAAAAATATTTTATTGAAAAATAGGTATTCGCAAAAAAATATTGTGATAGCTTGACCAGGTTCAAGATATAATTTGAAAAAGGAATGAAAATAGAGAAAAATATTTTAATAAAAATTTGAGGATCGCTTCTTGCTCCAAAGGATTCGCAAAAAAAAGATTTTCAAGTTGTTAAATTTTTATCCGAAATTATAAAAAAATTTCCGGATAAAATTTTTTTTATTGTTAATTGAACTTGAAATGTTTGACACGGTTTTGTGAAAAAAAATGAATTAAATGAAAAAAATATTTTGATTTTACAGCAAAAATTGCAAAATTTTTTTGCTGAAATTGATGCAGAATTTTTTAAAAATTGAGTTAAAAAAAAGGATTTTCAGAGATTTGAAACTCATAAAATTTTTTTGGATGAGAAAAAATTTTTTTTGGATTGAAAAAAAATTTTTGATAAAAAAATAAATATTTTTTGATGAGATATTTTGGAAAATTGAAAAATTATTTCCTCAGACAAAATTTTTTGAGATATAATAAATTTTTTTGAGAAAAAGTGAGAAAAATTTTCTTGATTTTTTACAGGGGATACTGATTGAGTTTATGATGAAAATTGAAAAACTATTGAAAAAATTTTTTTGGAAGATTTTGAAAAAATAGATTTTTTTGAGAAAAAATGAGATCAGACTGGTGGTATGAAAAACAAGTTTTTGGAATTATTTTGAAAGAGTTTTGATGAAATTATTATTTTTAATTGAGAGAAATTTTCAAATTGGGAGAAAATTTTTTTTGATATCTGATGAAATTTTGATTTTTTTACAAAAGTTTTGGCAAAAAAGTGATAAAAAAAAATATTTTATAAAAAAAACAATTACTTTTTTATGAAAAAAGAATTTTTTTGAGTATAATTACTTGAATTTTAAAAAAATTCAGTCAAAATTAAAAAAATTAAAAAATATTATGAAAAATTTAACTTGAAAAATTACTGCATGATTATCAATTTTTGCAGTTCAAACAATGACTTTTGCAAAATGGTGAGTTGATCAAACAATTGTTGCTGAATGATCATCATCTGCTTGATTTAAAACATGAGTAATGACAGTTGTAAATTATTTTTTATGATTTTTATGACTTGTTGCAATGTTAATGATTATTAAAGAGTGACTTACTATGGTTACTTGATGAGACGAAGCTAAAGAATGAGCTAAAAATAATATTATTGCACTTATAATTTGATTAGTTATTATTATTCTTGCTTACTCAATCGTAAGATTAGTTACAGATATTCAAGTTTAATTAAAATATGAAAGATTTAATCCTGATTTTTTAATCAGGATTTTTTTTAGTTTATTTGCATTTTTTTAAAAAAAAAATATTTTTTGAAAAAAATAATTTTTATTATATGGTAAAGGATTTTATTAAAACATGAAAAGAAATTTTCAATAAAACTAAAAAAAATATTGAAGATTTAAAAAAAGATAAAAATACAGAAGTTTTTTCTGTTCCTGAAATTCCAGAATTTTCACAAAAATGCAATGAACAAGTTGTTCATTTATCAGCATCTTCTGTCGCAAAGTCAACTTTGGCAATTTTATGAATTTGAATTTTATGTTATTTTATTTACTCTGTTTCTCATCTTTTAATTTTATTTTTTATTTCATTATTTTTTGCGGCAACTTTGGATCCAGCGGTGGATTTTTTTGAAAAATATAAAATTCCGAGACCAGTTTCTGTTTTATTTTTATTTTTATTAATAGTTTTATTTTTAATTTTCTTTATTTGATCAATAGTGCCAGTGGTGGCTGATCAGATTTCAGGAATTATTTCATCAATTTGAGCAAGTATTTTGACATTTTTTACTGATTTACAAAATTGAAAAGTTGTAATTCCATATATTTGAGAAGCTTTAAATCAAAGTATTGTAAACACAATTCAATCAGTTGATTTTGATGTTTTGATAAAATCGATTTTAGAAAATTTTACTTGATATTTAAAAGAAATTCAGTCAATCGCACAATGATGACTTGTGGCAGCTGGACAGGTTATGAACACCTGAGCTACTGTAGTTTGAGCGATTTGATCATTTTTATTTGATTTGATTTTAGTTTTGTTTTTGACATTTTTTATTGTGGTTGATAGGGCAAATTTAAATAATTTTTTTAGATCTTTATTTCCACTAAAAAATGCGAAATATATCGAAGAAAAAACACGTTCTATTCAGTTAAAAATTTGATGATGGGTGAGAGGTCAATTTGCATTGATGGTTTTGATGTTTATTTTATCACTGATTTGATTATTTATAATTTGAATGTGAGAATATGCAGTGACACTTGCGATGATAATTTGAATTTGAGGAATGTTGCCTTACATTTGACCAATCGTGTTTTTATTGATTGCCCTGCCAATTGCGTTTAATATGTGATTGTTTATTGTTGTAAAATTATTGATTTTATATTGAGTTTTGCAATTTTTAGAATGAAATATTTTAGTGCCAACCGTTATGAATAAGGCGGTTTGATTAAATCCAATTGTGATTTTAATGGCAATTATTATTTGATTTCAATTTTTGTGAGTAATTTGAGCAATTTTGTCTGTTCCATTTGCAACTGCTGTTTCAATTTTTATCAAAGATTTTATTGATTTTCAGCAGAATAAAAAATAATTTTACAAATAAAAAAAGCTTGTTTTTACAAGCTTTTTTTATTTAAAATTTTTTAATAAAATTTTTTATAGTATTTAAAATTTTTTCATATTTTTCTAAATTTTCTTCTAAAAGTGTTATTCTGAAACCTTCAAAATGAGAATTAAATCAACTTAACGGAACACTACAAATTCAGGTTTTTGCAAGCATATAATAACAAAATTTTTTATCAAATCTTCAATCAGAATTTTTTATTGTTTCATCAATAAAATTTTGTAATTCTTTATTTTCAAGAGAAATTTTTTCATTTCAAGAAAATTTCTCCATATTAAAAGTTATCGATAAATAAAATGCTCATTTTGGTTTTACAATTTCAATTTTTTCACAATCTGAAAAAATTTTTTCTGCTAAATCTGCTCTTTGTTTGTATTTTTCAATCCTAATTTTTCTGTATTTTTCAAATTCTGGTGATAAATAAAGTTTAGGTAAAACTTTTTGCGGTAAAGTTGTTGAGCAAACTTCAAGCATTTTTGAATTTAAAACTGAGTCGATGTAATCTGAAAAATTTTTATCTTTTTCTTTATTATAAACCTCTATCCATCAACACCTCGATCACGGCCAGGGCAAATCTTTTGACATTCATTTCATCGAAATTCATGGTACATCTAAAATTATTTCTGATAATAAAGTTTTGTTTTTGTCATCAAAAATCAATTTTTCATAAATTTCATCAAAAATCACATAAAGCTCATATTTTTTTGCGATTTTAATTATTTTTTCCAAAACATCTTTTTTAAAAACTGCACCGGTCGGATTATCTGGGTTTACCACTAAAATTCACACAATATTTGGATTGAATTTTACTTTATTTTCTAATTCTTTCAAATCTGGATTCCATTTGTTTTTTGGATCTAATTTGTAAGTTATGTGTTTGCTTCAAGCATGGGCAGCTTCGGCAGAGGAGTGGGTTGAATATGCAGGGTTTGGTCAAATAATTCTTGCGTCAAATGCTAAATTTTTATAAATTTTTGAAATTGCATCTCAAAGTCAGTTGAAAAAAATAATATTTTCTGGATTTAATTTTGGATTATTCTTTGCAAGAAATTTTCTTGTTTCTTCAAGTCATTTTGTTGGACAATATCAATAAATTACATCATTCTCACATGATTTTTGTACAATTTTTTTCATCCATTCTGGGATTTTTTCTCATTTTGCAACAGGGTCTCAAATATTTTCCCAAATTATTTTTTGTCAAAAATTTTCAACAATTTTTGCAATTTCAACAATTTTTCTAATTTCATAACTTAATTCTTTTGATCAGTGGTGTAAAATATTTTTTCTCATTTTATTTTTTATTTTTTGAAATTTAAAAAATTTTTTTCAGAATGTAAAAAAAAATTTATGGAAAAAATTTTAATCACCTGAACATCATCGTGAATTTGAAAATTTTTGGCGGAAAAATTTTCTGCAAAATACAAGATTTTCTGAATTTCAAGAAGAAAAATTTCTGAATGTTGAGAAAAATTTTTTGGTGTTGAGAAAAATTTTTTTGAAATAAAATGAGATTTGAAAAAAAATTCTGAGATTGAGAAAAAAATTTTAAAATTAAAAAAAAATTTTTCCGATGGTCAGGAAGATTTTTATTTTGATAAAATTATTTTAAATGCATGAATTTGATATTTTGAGAATTTTGAAACAATGCAAAACGAAGAAATTTTCGAAATTTTACAAGTAAATTTATTGGCAAATATTTTTTTGGTAAAATTTTTTTTGGATGAAAAATTGATAAAAAAATGATGAAAAATTATTTTTATTGGTTCAAAAGCATCGAAAAAATTTTGAAAAAATTGAGCTGTTTACATTGCTTCAAAGTTTTGATTAAGAGGTTTTGCAGGTTGATTGCAAAAAGATTTATGAAGAAAAATATGAATTCATTTAATAAATACAAAAGTTGTAAAAACAAATTTTCACAAAAACTCAAAAACTGAGATTCAGTGAAAATTTGCTGAAACTCAGATTGAGAAAATTTTTGGAGCTTGTGAGGAAATTTTTGATGAAAAAGAGGTGGGGTTTGAAGTGGATTTATAAAAAATTATTGTACATGTGGAAATGTTTTAACAGGAATTATGTAATCAATTGCATCAGTTTGTACTGTTAATAATTCAGACAATCTTTCTTTTAATCTATCAGAAGTTTCATTTTGATATGCATGAATAATTGTTTGTTTTGTGTTTTTTTCTGATTTTAATTTGTAGTCAACAATTATAGTTGCCTTTTCATGTTTATTGTTATATGTAAAAGATTTTTGTGTATTCATTGAATAAAATTATTTAATAATAAAAATTTAAAATAAGTTTTTATTTAGTTTTATCAAGAATAAATTAATTATTATTATTATTCAACTGAGTTAAAAGTGATAAAATTGATTGAAACAAGTTAAAAATTGATAAATAAAGTCAGATCGCAGCTGCAACAGCCATATTTTCTGGGTAATATTTTAATGTATTGATGTCATAAGCGATAAAAATTGAGAACAAAACAACTCAAACTCATGAAATCATCATTGAAACCATTGAAGATGGCCAAATCATATTAAGAATTCATACAATAATTAGTCAGATTACTGCCATCATTAAAAATCATCACATTCAAGACATATCTTTTTTTGTTGTTGCTCAATAAATTCATGCAGCGAAAGATAAACAGGAAGTTGCAATAAATGCTTTCATTATAAGCATTGGATTGATTGCGATTGCCATTCAAATAAGTGGTGCAATTGCAACTCATAAAAGTCATGCTAAAAGTGAAAAAATCACTAAATTAAGCGGTTCTTTTGTCATCCAAAATTTTCATGAAAAAATAATTCAAATCAATAAAATTAGAGAAATTATTGGATTTCATAAAAATGGCATTGATGACAAAATTTGTGGTGCAAAAAATACTGCAAGAGCAGAAACTCACATTGCGTATCAAATTAATCAGAAAACTTTTAGTATGAAAGGTGATGAAAGCTCTCTTTGGTAGACTTGTGTTGTGTTTATCATAATTTTTTAGTTAATTTATATTTTTCAAAATTTATATTGATTAAATTTTTTGTAAAATCAAGTTAATAAACTTTACTTTTATTTTTTGAAATATTCAAATACTTAAAAAACATGTTTAATCTCATTTGCAATTTTCTCCGCAGGATTCTCAAAATTTTTTTCTTTCAAATTTTTCTTAATTTCAGAAAAATCCGAATTCAAAATTTCCAAAAATTTTTCTCATCAAACACATTTTTTTGCCAATTTTTCACTCTCTATTTTTTCCGAATTTTTCAATTGATGCTCGCCAGCACTTCAAATCAATGGAATCAAAATCGCGGGTTTTTGAAAAAATAAAATTTCTGCAATTGAGCCAGCTCCTGCCCTTGAAATAAGTAAATCTGCAATTTGTAAAAAATAAAAATATTCATCTCAACTCAAAAATTCAAATTGCAAATAATTTTTATTTTTAATTTTAGTTTTTTTTCATTTTCAAGTTAAGTGAATTACGAAAAAATTTTTTTCAATTTCTGAAAAATTTTTTTCAATCAAATTATTGATTTCCAAAGAACCTTGTGAGCCTCATGAAATCAATAAAATTTTTTTATTTTCTAAAAAATTTTTTTCAATATTTGGAAAATTTTTTTTCACAAGTGGGAAAATTTTTTCTTGAATAAATTTTTTTTTCTCGCTTTCAGAAAATTTTTTTCAATAAAAATTTATCGGGTTTCAGATTTTCTCTCAATAAAAAATTTTTTTTGCAAATTTTGCGATTATTTTGTTCGAAAATCACATAACAGCATCGGATTCGTGTAAAATTATCTTTTTTCACAAAATTTTTCCAGCAATTGCAACCGGGAGTGAAACAAAACCTCATTTGCAAAAAACCGCATCAGGATTGAATTTTTTTATGATTTTTAAACTTTGAAAAATTCAAAAAATGAATTTAAAAAAATCTGTAAAATTTTCTCACGAAAAATACCTTCTGAGTTTTCAAGAAGATATTTTTTTGTATTTAAAATTTGTTTTTTTTAAAATTTCTTCGTCTAAATTGTTTTTTGAAATCAGAAATAATTTTTCTCATTCTAAAAAATTTGCGATTGCCAAAGATGGGAAAATGTGTCATCAAGTTCATCAGCCTGCGAAAATTGTTCTCATTGTTATTTTATTAATTTATTATAAAACCTAATCGCTTTTTTTCAAATTTTTCAATTCGGATTTTTTTTATAAGCTATTTCAAATTGTTTTAGTGCGATTGCAGTATTTCATTCTTTCATCGAAATTTCTCAGGCATAAAGATAATTTCTTGCAAGATTTGGATCAAGTTCAAACGCTTTTTTTAAAGCATTTTTTGCATTTTCAATATCTCAATTTAAAAAGTATCAATATCAAACAATTGAATTTGCAAGAGCGCTTTCAGAGTGTCTTCTTTGAGCCCATTGTGCTATTTTTAAGGCAAGTTTAAAGTCTTTTTGGTTTTCAACTGAAATTTCAAAAGGTAATAAAAAATACTCAATTTTTTCAGAATTTTCACCAAGCATTTTTTTGTAAAAATCAATTGCATCTCAATATTTTTTTTCTTTAAAAGAAATTTCTGCAAGTTTTTGATAAATTTGAGATTTTGGTTCAAATCAATTTTTTAAAGCAATTAAAAAATTATGTTTTGCTTTTACTAAATCTCATAAATCCTGATAAGCAAAGGCTTTGTAAAATTGAATATCCGGTTTTGTTGGGTCGATATTTTCTGCTCAAATTAAAATATTCAATCATTTTTTTGGCTCTCATTCTCTAATTTTATTGTAAGCAAAAATAATTCTCGCGTCTCTGTAATCCTCTCTAATCTTTAAAACTTCCCATAAAATTTTGTTTGAAATTTCAAATTCAAATGAGTTAGTCAAAGCTTTTGCGATCAAGGTGTAAAGATGGATTTTTGGCGAATCCCTGTAAGTTTTGTATTCTTCAAGTGCATTATTTATAGCCAAAACCTTCAAAATGTAATTTGTATCTCATGATTTTTCAACAAGATTTTTTACATTATCAAATTTTTTCTCCAAAGTTTCTACATCTTCATTTGGGTTCAGATTAAAAATAAAATCAAAATAATAATATTTATAATTTTTATTTTTAATTCTATTCAAGATTAGCTGTGCTTTTTCCAAATCTTTTTGGTTCATTTTATTCCTGATTAGCTCAAAAAGAAATTTTTCATCAGGAAAAATTGCCACCAAATTTAAAATATTTTTTTCAGCTTTTTTGTAATCTCAAATTAAATTTTGATTTTTGTAAAGTTTTTCAAGAATTCTCTTTTTTGCATTTAAAAAATCATTCAAAATTTTTCATAATTTTTGCAAATTTTTCACATTTTTATTTGCATAATTTTCTCATTTTTCAATTTCCAGAATGCTTTTATTGTATTCATTTATCGCAAGTTCAATAAAATTTTGTGAGGCATAAAAATCTCATCTTTCCTCAAAAATTTTATATTTTTCTAAAAAATCTTTATCAAGAGATTTTTCAGCAATTTTAATTTTTTTTCACTCTTCCAAAATTTTTTTCTCATCAGAAATATTTTTTTTCTCAGTAGAAAAATTTTTTGTTAATTCATAAAAATTTTTTTCCAATTGTGAAAAAAAATTTGGGTTAAATTTTGTAAAAAGTGAAAAAATTATTGCCAATAATAGAAAGTAAAAAATTTTTGTGTACATTTTATTTTACTCTTTCTTTATATTCTCAAGTTTCAGTGTTTACAACAACCATTTCTCAACTTTCGATAAAAAGTGGTACCATAATTTCTGCTCATGTTTCAATTTTTGCTTTTTTGTTTGCTGATGAGGCTGTGTCTCATTTTACTCAAGGTTCAGCTTCAATAATTTTGTATTCAACATTTTGTGGAAGTTCAATGTTTATCACATTTCCGTTCCATTTTAAAATAGAAACATCCATGTCGTCTTTCAAAAATTTTGTTTGGTCTCAAATTTTTTCTCACTCAAATTCAAATTGATCATAAGTTTCAGTGTCCATAAAAGTATAAGAATTCCCAGAATTAAACAAATACTGTGCTTTTCATCTTTCAATATCTGCTTCGTCAAGTCTTTCAGATGAAGGAAAAGTTTTTTCAATTGTTGCACCTGTTAAAAGGTTTTTCATTTTTGTAACCATTTTTGCAGCTCATCTTGAAGATGGTCTTAACATGTATTTTACTATATTATAAGGTTCTCAATTTAATAAAATTTTTGCTCAAATTCTTAATTTTCATGCTTCCATAAAAAAATAATTTATTTTGTAATTGAAAATAAATTATTTTTTTTAGTTGGAAAATCAAATTTTTTATTCAGAGTCGGTTAAAAATACAGAATAAATAATTCAATCTCAGTTTAAATCATTTATTTCAAATGTTTGATTTTTATCAAGAATTATTGTATCTCATTGAGACAAAGCATTATTTTTCTTTTCTTTTGTATTTTTTCAAACAAAATCTCATTTAATAATATAAAAACAAGTTTTGCAATTTCACGATTCTAATGTTGTTTTGTTATTTCTGATTTCATCAAATTTAAAAATTTGAATAAAATATGGAACATTTTCTGTATCAAATTCAGCTTTATAAATTCATTTTTTTTCAGTTTCTTGAATATGTTGAATTTTTCATTCTCATGGGCGATTATCGATTTCGCTTCACCTGTCAAGCAAGGCTCATGGCAGTTTTACAGAAATATTCATCAATGATTCATTTGACGGATTGTAAATCGTATGGATTGTATTCGGTGGGAAAATTATAAAATCTCAAAAATCTGCATGTAATTCAACTAATTCTCAATTATGTCTGTATTTTGCGATGGATTCTCATGTGTAAAATGTAATTTCATAATTATTTTCGTGTAAATGTTCAGGTTGTGTATATTTTGGTGGTGTTAATGCAGTTACGATTGACGGAGAATCTAAATCTGAATATGCTAAAGGGTCTATTCAAATATACTCTCTTGGTTCTAAAACATTTTTATCTAAAAAAGTGTTTTTGTTTAAATATCATTCAGTTTTATGTCAATTTTTTTTAATTATTCAGCTAGTTTCTGGTAAAATTTGTCTTGCAAAATTCTCAAGTAAAACTCATTTAATATTTTTCCTTAAAAAATTATAATCTTTTTCTGAAAAATTATCTTTATTTTGCTCTAAAACAAACATTAATTTCTGAGCTTGAATTCTTCTACTGTGTAAGTGAATATATTTATTCATATCTTCTCTTAAACTCATATCTACCAATTTTTCAACTCATTTTTTAAATTCAGTATTTTGCATATTTTTATAGTTATCAAGGGTTGATAAAATTGCATTAGCAAATCATTTAATATAATTTATTACTTTGTTTCTTTTATCTGGAATAATCTCCCTTTTGCATTTTTTTTCCAGTTCGTCTAATCACTGCTGTTTTAATTTCATTGTATTATTGTTGATTTTCTAATTTCTTCAAAGATTTTTTTATAACTTTTTCCAAATTTTCTTCTCAATAAATTTCTTTTGGAAAATAAAGTGGAATATTGTTAATTTGCTGTCTTTCTTTGTAATCTCAATGATAAGCAGGTGAAGTTTTGTCAATTTCTGCTTTTAAATAGTTTTCTATATCAAAAATTTGAATTTCAGATTCAATAAAATATTTTTTATTATAAAATTTATCTTTTAAATCTTTAAAAAGAGGGAATAAATTTTCCATTTTTCTGATTCATGGAATTTTTTCAATTGCATCAAAAAATTTATTTATTGTTTTTGATTTATATGAAATTTTAATAATTCATTTTAATGAATTGTATTCAGAATTTGAATTTTTGTTTCAATTTTCAGACATAAAAACCGGCTCTTCAACCCATGAAGTTCTTAAAGTTCAAAGCTCATTTTCAATAATTTTTAATAATTTTTTTCATTCATTATAATTTTCAACAACAAACATAAATCATTTTTCATCTAAAATTTCTTTTAATGAAGTGTGTTCTTTTCTTAAAAATTTTTCAATTGTAGAAAATGGGTTTTTTGCAACTCTTCATTGCATGTGCAAAATATTTATTTTTTGTTTATTTTTCTGATAATTTCTTTCTTTTCATTCTAATTCAAAAGAATTAAATTGAACTTTTTCATATCATTTTTTTTCTTCTTCTGAAAAAATATATTTTCAATTTTCATCTTTTTTCCAGAAAAAATCTTTTTTAATTGTATAATTATGCAAACTATTTTTGGTTTTCAATCAAGATGATAAAAAAGATGCTTTTGCTTGTTTTGTTCATAAATTTACAAGTTTTGAAATTAAAAAATCTCATTCTTCTTTTTCATGTTGAGTTGATAAAGTTGCATCTTTATTTATATAAAGTGAGCTTATCGCAAAAATTCTTTGAATTTCAAATTTTCACATTTTTATCTGTTTTAACTCATTTTCATATTTTTCAGGATTTTCTTTAAAATCATTTTTATCTTTTATAATACCAATTTTATTTTCTAATTCATAATATTTTTTAAATAAATCAAATATTGTTTCTGATGAGTGAATATCTGGGAAATATTCACTTTGAAATTTTTCAGAATTTCAATTTATTTTACTATAAATAGTGTAAATATGCTTTGTTGCAAGAGAAATATATTTAAAAAATTTTCAATCTAATTCTGCAATTGATTGTTTTTTTATTTCTTTTGAGCTGAATAATAATTTTTCTCAAATATAATTTTTATAGTTTTTTTCAAAATTTTTTTTAGAAAAATCTTCATCGGATAAGTTTTCTAAATCAGAAGATTTATTAATGTATTTATTTCAAATTCAAAAAGAATTTGCAGTTTTTATAAACTCAAAAAGTGTAGATTTTTTTTCTAAAAAATCAGGTTTTAATAAGCTATATTTTGTTTTTTTGTTTATAATTTTATTAATTTTTTCATCTTGAATGTCAATATTTTTAAAAAAATCAAACAAAAATTTATGTAATTTTTCCGAAATAAATGGGAGTTTCTCATTTAAATCATCTTTTATTTCAGAGAATACTAAATTATTTATTTCAATATTTTTTTCTTTTGAAATTTTTTCCAAAGCCTCCAAAAAAATTTTATTTTGTATTTCTCTAAAATTTTCGCTTTGTTCTAAATATTTTTTCTCAATATTATTCATTTTTTAAAAAATTAATTTATCAGATGATTATAATGAAAATTTTTTATTAAAAAACAAGAAAAAATTGTTTTTTCAAAAAAATATTGTAAAAAAACTTTTTATTTCAAAAAAAATTTTTATTGTCCTTTTGAATTTTATAAAAATAATAAAAAAATTATGAAAAATTTATCGATTGTTGCAATACTTCTTTCTGTTATTGCTATTGCTTGAGTTTGATATTCGCACTATCAAATTACACAAATTAACAATTTACCAGTAATTCAAGATTCAATTGCTGCATCTCAGCCATTTAATGTGACTTTTGTTTCTGATGAGGCTGATTTTTGAGAAAAAATTGAAAAAATTAAAGAAAAAATATTTAAAACGATGGAATACAAAATTGTTTCATCAACTTCACCAGAATGAAAAAAATTGATTGCAAAATTTGATGCAAAATCTTTGCCTTTAATGGTGACTTGAAAAGCAATTGAAAAATCTGAAATTAAAGATTATTTATCGCAATTAGCAGTTGAAAAAGATTGAGAATATTCTGTAAAAATTTGAGATATTGCTCAACAAATGGGGGTTTCAATTGATAAAATTTATTTAAAAGTTCCAGAAATTGCTGAATGGAATCCAGTAAAATGACCATCTGATGCAAAAGTGACTTTTATTGAAGTTACTGATTTTGAATGTCCATTTTGTTCAAAATTTCATAATAATGCATACAAAAAAGTAGTTGAAAAATATTGAGATAAAATTAAATTTGTATTTAAAAATTTACCTTTGTGATTTCATAAAAATGCACAAAAAGCAGCAGAGGCTTGACTTTGTGCAAATGAACAATGAAAATTTTGGGAAATGCATAATAAAATGTTTGAAAATCAAAAAGAATTGTGAATTGAAAGTTATAAAAAATGGGCTTGAGAATTATGACTTGACCAAGCAAAATTTGATAAATGTTTAGATTCGTGAGCAATGGAGGCAAATGTTAAAGCTGATGCAAAAGAAGCAAATTCTTTTTGAATTCAATGAACTCCATGAGTTTTTGTAAATGATAAATTTGTTTGATGAGCTTATCCATTTGAAACTTTTGAAAAATTGATTGAAGCTGAGTTGGCTAAATAGTTTTAAATTTTTTTTGAACCCCTAAAATTTTTTTAGGGGTTTTTATTTTTTATGGAGTGGTTATTTAAAATTTTTTATAAAAATTTTTTGACAATCTAAAAATTTTTTATAAAAATATATTTTGTAGTTTTTAGGTTCGAGAATTTTTATTTTAAAAGAAAAATCACCTAAATTTACATTTATAATTTAATATTACAACGATGATTGCAATTTTTAAAAACTGATGAAAACAGTACAAATGTCAAAAGTGAGATGTTATCACTCTTGAAAAAATCGAAAAAGAAGTATGAACTGAAATTGAAATTAAAAAAGTTTTAATGGCTTTTGATGATAAAAATGTTGAAGTTTGAACACCTTTTGTTAAAAAAACAATTGTTGCTAAAATTATTGAAAACTGAAAATGAGAAAAAATCAATGTTTTCAAAATGAAAGCTAAAAAAAGGTATTCTAAAAAATACTGACATAGACAACCTTTTACAAAAATTGAGATTTTGGATATTAAATAATATCAAACTTTTTAACAATTTAAGAAAAATATCATGGCTAGATGAAAAACATTACCTTTCGTTTTCAGATGTACTGAAAAGTGAAATATAATTAAACAAATGGATTGCAACAAAAAAATGCAAGAAAAAGCAAAAATTTGAATTAGACTTTACAATCCAATTTTGAGAAAATATACAATTGCGAAAGGGAAACAACATAAACATTCGTAAAATATTTTTGAAATATTTTTAAAAAACTCTAAAAACTCTATTTTTAGAGTTTTTTTATTTATAAAAAAAATTTTATTTTGAGTTCGCAAAAAAATTTTTTAGATTGAAAAAAAATTTCTTGAACAAATAAAAATTTTTCTTCTTGATTTTTCAAAAAAAAAAATTTTTCTAAATAAAATTTTTTTCATCAAAAATTTTCTAAAAAATTTAATACATAATCACATCTGTAAAAAATAATTATACAC
>JAJOLG010000004.1:0-3149 GCA_021129445.1 Candidatus Altimarinota bacterium
TTTTTATTCACCGCTTTTCACCTCACACCCCTTTTTCAAAAACCTAAAAATTTTAATATTCTTAAACCCCTTTTCCTTCAAATAAAGTCCGTGCAATTTTGATAAAATTCATTCGTCACAATAAAATAAATAAGTTTTACTCTGATCTAATTTTCAAAATTCATTATTGATGTTAAAAAATGGAATTTGTAAAATTTCAGTATTTTCCAAATGAATCGGATTTTTTTTGATTTTTTCTTCATCTCTGATATCAATTACAACTTCGTTTCAGGCTGGCAAATATGAAATTTCAATTTCCTGTTTTCATTCAAGGTTTTCAGCAAAAATTTTTTTCAAAAATTCAATTTTTCAGTTTTCAATTGCTTCGTCTAAAATTTTTTCATCAATTTTTTCTTCTTGTTCCAAAATTTGTTCCAAACTTGCTCATGTTGCAGGTTTATCAGAAATAACCCCACAATATTCTGGCATGTTGCATGCAAAATCGTGAGTTCAAATTTTTTTTGTAATTGAAATTATTTCTTGTTTGTCATCTCAAATCAACGGCCTTAAAACCAGTGTGTCACTGGCTTTATCAATTACATTCATATTTTTCAAGGTTTGGCTTGAAACCTGCCCAAGGCTGTCTCCTTTTACGATTGCTAAATATCAATGTTTTTTTGCCAATTTATCGGCAATTTTTAAAAAATATCTTTTTAATAAAATTCATCTAAATCTTGAATCAACTTTTTCAAGTAATTCTTTAATGACATTTTCAAATGGAATTGTAATAAATCTTGAATCGTATCACATTCAAAAATTTTTCCAAATATATCTTGAAACTTGTTTCACCCCTAATTCATGCGCAGAGCCTCACAAGTTGAAAAATAAAAAGTCAATTTTGCATCATCTTTTCATCATTTTAAAAGTTGATACTCACGAGTCAAATCCTCACGAAATAAGGCTTAAAACCTTGTCTTGCGTTCAAACTGGATAACCTCAAATTCATTGATATTTTTCTTTTACCAAAAAAATTTTTTTATCCTTAACTTCAATTTTTATTTCCAAATCTGGATTTTTTAGCTTTACATTTGCATTTTCTCAAAATTTTTTCAAGCCTCATCAAATATATTTTTCAAGATCAATTGAGGTAAAATTATGAATTCATGATCTTTTTACTCTGACACAAAAACTTTTGTTTTTTATTTTATCTAAATAAAAATCTTTTGCTTTTTGAAAAACAAAATCAAAAACTCTTTTTGGATTTTCATCTTTTAGAAAATCATCTTCAATTTGAAAATCTTGCACATCAATAAAATTTTCAATTCAAATTGTGAATTTCAATTTTTTTATGATTTCTTTTTTATCATTTTCGTTTTCGCTGTTGTAATTTACCTCTAATTTATCATTAAAAACAACAACTTCAATTTTTAACTCTAATTCTTTTAAATTTCTTAAAATATTTTTTTGTAAATTTTTTAAATATTGTTTTTTAACAAATTTACTTTTTATCATTATTTCTGAAAATGGTTTTATGATTATTTTCATTTAGAAAAATTATTTTTTTATTGTCAGAAATTTTTTTTATTTTCCAAAATTTTTTCAAGCTCATTTTAAAAATTCCAAAGCGTCAATAAAATTTTCTTCTTTAAATTCCGGCCACATTTTGTCGATGTAATAATGTTCGGCATAAGCTCCTTGCCAAACTAAAAAATTTGACATTCTTTTTTTTCATCAGGTTCTAATTATCATTTCTGGGTCTGGGTATCTCGGATTATCAAGGTATTTTCAGATATTTTCTTCTGAAATTTCTTCTCAATTTTCTTTTAATTTTTTAAAACATCTAACAAGTTCATCTTTTCATCAATAATTTATTGCAACTTGAAAATTTAGTCTTTCAAAATCTTTTGTGAATTCCCTCAAATCTAAAAGTGCTTTTTTTGTAGATTCTGGAAATTGGTCAAGTTTTCAAATAAATTCAAATTTTACCTGATTTTTTTCAAAAAGTTTTTGTTTTTTTGCAAAAGTTTCAATCAATTTAAATAAATCTTTTAATTCTGATTCCTCTCTTTGCATATTTTCCGTAGAAAGTGCATAAACTGTCGCAAATTTTACTCAATATTTTGGCAAAAAATCCAAAAGTGATTCCAAATTTTCAACTCATTTTTTGTGTCCATAAAATTTTGGCATTCAAATTGATTTTGCCCAACGGCGGTTTCCGTCCATTATAAATCAGATGTGCATATTTTTTTAATTATTTTTTACCTAAAATCATCAGAACTCGTTTTCCTAATTTTATCCATCCTCAAATTTTCAACCTGCTCTTTTACTCAATCTTCAAAATTTACAGTTGGTTTAAATCACAAAATCTCACGAATTTTTGAAGTGTCGGCATGTTGTCATTTTACATATCACTCTTTTACCGGATTTGGAATATATTTTGGTTTGATATTTTTTCACATTGCTTTATTTATCGCATCAACTACATCATTAAATGAAAAAGATTCTTCTCTTCAAATATTAAAAATATCGGCTCAAAGTTTTTTCTCAGTTTCAATTGCAAGTGTTAATCACTGCACAACATCTTTTACATTTACAAAATCTCTAAATTGTGTTCAATCTCAATAAATAACAGGTTCCAAATCTCTCGCCATATCCCAGGCAAATTGTGAAATAATATTTGCATAAATTCATTTTGCTTCTTCATTTGGTCAATAAATCGACATAAATCTAAATCAAATTATGTCAATTTCTGGATAAACTTTATTGTAGCACCTTGAACAATCTTCATAAAGTCATTTTGTCACAGCGTAATGATTTGGTGGAACAATGTTTGAATCGGTTTCCACAAGAGGCATCGGGTTATTTCAATAAAGCGACGAAGTTGAGGCATAAAGCATTTTTTTTGTTCAATTTTTTCTCGCCCAATCTAAAACCGTCACAAAAGATTGCACAGAATTTACATATCAATCCACAAATCCATCGTCCATAAACATTGGTGCAGACGAAGTTCAAGCCAAATGCACGACATAATCCACAGGTCAAATTTTTTCTAAATCCTCGATTTTACAAGCATCTCATTTTACGAATTTTACTCAATTTTCAAGGTTTTCCACATCTCACAAAAATAAATTATCCATCGCAATGATTTCAAATTTTTCCTTGTTGATATT
>JAJOLG010000004.1:3249-13946 GCA_021129445.1 Candidatus Altimarinota bacterium
AGATGACTGAATGCGCGAAAATTTTTTAAATTTTCTCGAGGAAAGTCCGGGCAACAGAAGACAGGTTAGCGGTTAACAACCGTCTGCAAATATGAAAATATTTGTACGAGATAGTGTCACAGAGACGAGAAATTTCTTCGGAAATGGAAATGAAACGCCGTAATTTCTTAATTTTTTCGGAAATCTGGAAATCGGGTGGAAATTTTTCCACTGAAAAACCTTAGCTGTTGCAACCTGGGGTTGGATTAACGGGCCAAGAAGGTCTTCATTCTCCGTTTTTCCCAGGGCTTGAATTTTAGAGTAATCTAAAATCTAGATAAATATTCAGATAAAACAGAACCCGGCTTACGATCATTTAAAATTTTTTTAATTTCATTGGTATCCAAAATCCACAATTTTTGCTGGTAAAAATCAAATAAGTCTTGCCAAATCTTCAAATCTCCATTTTAAATGCTCTAATTTTTCAATTACACCTCTCAGAGCAATGTACATTTCCCGGTTTATTAAAAAACTTTGGTATCTATCAAGAGCTTTTTTTACCACAATTTGCTGTTTTTCTAAAAATTCTTCAACTTCAAAATCATTTGTTTTTGTATCTGATAAAAAATCTTTGATAAATCATCAAGGTTCTAATTGTATTGAATCATTGAAATTTCAAAGCTCACAGGAGAAGATAAGAAAATCAAGGTAAACTGAATTTTGTAAAACTGATGTCGGTATGTTTGCTGGTCAATTTTTTAATTTTTTTATTTTTTTACTTTCTAAATAATTTTTAACAAAAAAATCTGTTCAGGTTCAAGTTTTAAATTTTTCTAAAAGTTTTAAATATTTTTTTTCAGAAGTTTTTCATTTTTGTTTTGCTTCATCTTCTTCTGCGAATTTTTTAATTACATATTCTATTGCGATTGAAAATTTTTCATCTTGCATTTTGATGAAATTTTTATTGATTTGTTTGATTTTTTCTAGTTTTGTTCAGGAAGTATCTTTATTAATTTTTAACCTTTTTGAGTCAATAAAATTTTTAAATTTTTTATTATCTATTTTTAAATTTGGATTTTGCATTTGAAAATAGTTGGCAATATTTTTAGTATCACAAATATTTTCAGCAAAAATCTTCTGAGAAAATCAGAAAAAAAATGCTGTTGCGATGATAATTATTTTTAAGGTTTTCATAAAATTGACTTTTTTATTATATTTTGTATTGTAAAAATACAAATGATCTATTTTGGTCCAGGCCCCCATTTTTTTGAGGGACAAGCGAAAAATAAGACTATTTTTAATCGAATAGTTTTTTTATTTTCTTTTTTTCATTATTCCAATTATCAAATTTTTTTCCATAATTTATTATTTTTCCTAATTAAAAAAATTTTTTCCACACTTACAAAAATTTTTTTAGTAAAAAAAAATATTTTTATCATCTGTAAAATAATTTTTTGGGAAAAATATTTTTTTTTGAGTAAAATTTTGTGATTTAATTAAAAAAATTGATAGGTTTACAGAATATTATTGGGGGTGAAAAAAATTTTTTGGCTTCAGGGAGAGGTGTTTTTTGTTGATTTGATGATGGTTTTTTGGAGAGAAAGAGGGTTTTTATGGCTTGATGACCTGAAACAATAAAAACTGCACCGCAACAAGAAACCATAGAAACAAAACAAGAGAGATTAAAAGAGTTAAAAAAACAGAAAGAATTCAAAGATTTTCAATCAAATTTAGTTAATGAATATGTAAAATGGAGGTATTCTAATAAAAACAATGATGCAAATAATTTTGAAGAATACATTCTTAAAAATAAAGATAAAATAAAAGATTGAAATAAATATTTATCTGATACAAAAGATAAAATGTCAATTTGAGTTATTCAAGATGTTATTGAAGTTTGAGAGAAAAAATTTGAAACTTTAAATAAAAGTAAAGAATGAAGAGAGGCTGCTTTATGAGCACAGGCTCTTGAAACTGTTAAAGATATAGATTTTTCGAGAATTTTTGAGAGTGAATGATGAATTATTGCGGCTTGATTATCAATGTTGGCGATTTTTAAAATGAATAAGAAACTTTGATATTGATTATTATGAACAATTTGAGCTTTATTTTTATGAAATAAGGTGACTCAATGATGATTGAATGATATATTTTGAAAAGCTGTTTGAAAACAATTAGACAATCTACATTTAACTGATATTGAAGATGTTCGGAAGAAGGAGTTTGTTTTATGATCTAAAAAAGAAGTTTTGTGATTCTCAGAAATCATGAAAATGAAAAAAGAAGATTTTTTGGAAGATGCTAAAAAATATGAAAAATTAAAAGATGTTTATCTTTGAAAAAATAAAAATCCAGATTTTAAAAATAAACCAGACTTTTTAACAGATAAAGAATATGCTTGAATTTTATTAAAATTTTTGGCTAAAAAATGATGAGGAACTCTTGTTAAATGACAATGAATTAATGAGTTAAATGATAAAGCAATTAGTAATTGATTTAATCAAATTAAAAAATGAAATTTAAATTATGTTTGGCAGTTTGTTAATGAAGAGGTTGAAAGTACTTTAAGTGGTGATTTTAAATGGCTTTTAGAAAATGGGAAAGATATTACTTATGAAACATTTAAATTAGCGAAAAATTCTTGAATTCTTGATTTTTTTAAAGAAACAAAAGATGATTTTAAAGAAATTTTTGGAAACACTGCATTTTTGCAATATAAAGATTGAAAATGGCATATTTTAGATAAAGTGTGATGAGAATGAAATGAAAATATTGTTGTTGAATCATGGGATGCAACAAAAAGAATGGCTATTTTATCTTATAAATGAATTACTGAAACTTTTAGCTGGATGGTATGATGAGAAAACCCTGTTGATGAATTGAAAACATGGTTAAAAAGCCCACAGCAAAATCAATAAAAAAATAATTAAAATGAAAAAAATCTCCAACCGGAGATTTTTTAATAACTAATTTTTGGTGGAGCATATCGGAGTTGAACCGATTACCTCCTGCGTGCAAGGCAGGCGCTCTAGCCAAATGAGCTAATGCCCCAAAAATTTAGCCGAAAAAAAATAATAATTTAAAAAAAAAATGCAAGAGGAAATTTAAAAAATTTTTTTAAAATTGAAATTTTTTATTAAAAATCCATATTTTTACATTTTTTACAATCAAATTAAGTTTATTTTTACGAAAAAAAATGTAATATCTTCTGATTTAAAAAAATGAAAACAAAAACAAAAACATTAAAGGCTTTAATTTGATTGATGGTTGCATTTGTATTTTCAACAAATGTATTTGCCGGATTTTATATTTCAGTAGATAATTCTTATGCTTGAAAATCAACAGAAATTATTACTTCAAATGTCTGAAAAAATGTAAAAGCAAAAATTTCAATTGAAAAACCTGATGGGCAAAAAGTTTTTATAAATGCAAAATCTTGAAATGATTGAAAAATTTATTCAGAAATTTTGTGATATCATACAAAAAAAAAATGAAAATATAATGTTGAAATTAATTTGGACAATTGAGATTCTGCGGAAGAAAATTTTATAGTTTACCCATGAAAATTTTCTATTTCAAAATCAAAATTTTTTGCATCTGAAAAATCCATTTCTGCCAAAGTTGACAAAGCTGATATTTTTGTCAAAGCTGTCGATAGGTATTGAAATCCTATTAAATGACAGAAAATTACAATAATTTCTTCGAGAACAGAAGATAAATTTTTAAATTGAAATGAATGTAGAACTGACACTGATTGACAATGTATTTTTTCTGTAAAATCTTCAAAAGAGTGAAATTCAACTTTTACAGCAATAAATTTATCAGAAAATAAAGTTTTTAATCAAAGGGTAAAAATTATTTTTTACACACCAGAAGAGAAAAATGCAGTTGGGTGAAATCCATATTTGGCAAGTTTGCTTGATATAAATGATTGATGATTGCTTCTTAATGAAAATCAATTTTGAGTTATTGATTGATTTAAAATTGAAACTTCTGATCAAATTGTGTTAAATTCTGATGATAATTTTATGAAAATTTCTGCAATTGATGTAGATTGAAATATTGTAAAAGATTATCAATGAGAGATTCAAATTATGATTCTAAATGATGAAAATGCAGTTTTGCCATGAGAGTGAAAATATAAATTTAGTAAAGAGGATCAATGAACTCATGAGTTTTCGCTTTCAACGGTTTTTACAAGATCGTGAAATACTAAAATTGAAGTTTACGAATTAAATAATTGAGAAATAAATTTTGATGTTAAATGAGTAAAAAGTTTGATAGTTGAAGAGAAACAAGAGCAATCTTTAAATTTAAATGAAAAAGAATTAAAAATTATTTCTCCATCAAATTGAATAAAATTGTGAAATAATTTAGTTCAAGTTTCGTGAAAATGAACACCTTTTACGGATTTAAAAATTTATGTCAATGAAAAAAAGGAGTGAGATTTAATTCCGGTTGATAAAGATTGATTTTTTTCTGTAAAAATAAATTGATTAAGAGAGTGAGAAAATAAAATTCATGTGACAGAAAATCAGTGAAATAAAAGAAGTTCAAACGATGTAAGTGTATTTATCGACACAACTGAGCCGGTTGTGACAGATTTAGAAATTTTTCCAAAAGAGATTGAAACCGAAGAAAATTTTAATTTAAAAATTTATTCTGAAAAATGACTTTCTTCTGTAAAAACTTTGGTTAATTGAAATATTGAAGTTTTAAAACCGGTAATTTGAGAAATGTGAGCTTATGAGGCGAATATTTTATGACCTTCTGAGTCTTGAATTTATCCAATTGATGTGATTTTAGTGGATTCTATGTGAAATAAATGAACTTATAAAAATCAATGAGAATTAAAAGTTAAAGAAAAAATAAAATTACCGGCTGATAAAATTGATATGATAGATTCAACAATTGTTTGAAATACATTAAAATTAAAATGGCAGGTGCCAAATTCTCAAAATGAGATTAAAAATTACGAAATTTATTTGTGAGAATCTGAAAAATCTCTGAAATTATTTTGAACTTCAAAAGTAAATGATGTCAATATTGAGAATTTAAAATGGGAAACACAATATTTCATTTGAATAAAATCAGTAAATGAGTTTTGAATGAAATCGGAGATGTCAGACTTGAAAATTGTTAACATTTGAAAAGATCCAAAAAAACCACAAGAGCATGGTTCGGCATTGACAGAGTTTTTTAACAAAAAATCATTAACTTGATTTGCATGAAATTCCAGAGTGACTTTAAAATGGACAAATTTATCATCAGATTCTGTAAAATACAAGATTGAATATTGAATTGATAAAGATTTTTTGGAAGAAACAATTTTCACAAAAGATAATGTGCAAACATATCATATTCAGGATTTAATCAATTGACTCGATTATTATTTCAGAGTTTATTGAGTTGATGAAGATTGAAATCCGGTTTCTAAATGAACAGAGATTTTAAAATTAACACCGCAATGAGTTGCACAAGTTCAATATTGATGATTTGTTGATAAAAATTCTTATAAAATTGATGATATTGATCAAGTTGTAAAATCGAAAAATTGAAAAAATACAAAAACTTGACCAGAGTTATATTTTCTTTTGGCAATTGCACTTTTACTTTGAGATTTTGCTCACAGAAAATTATTTGCAAGAAGAAAAATTTAAAAAGTTGAAATTGACAAAACTGACAGAACTGCCAAAAATTTTGGCAGTTTTTTAATTTGTGTTTGATTGTTTTTTAATTATTTTATTTAAAATAATTTTAAAAAAAATGACAATAAAAAAATTTTTATCAGATAATAAAAAAAAATTTTCTCAACAGGATTTAGAATTTTTTTTACAAAAAGTTTTAAATTGTGATAAAAAATTTTTATTTTTAAATGAAAATTTTTCAATTCCAAAAGAAAAAATTTTGGAGCTAGAAAAATTTTTAGAAGAAAAAAAACAATGATTTTCAGTTGCATCAATTATTTGAGAGAAGAATTTTTATTGAAGGAAATTTTTTATTGATAAAAATGTACTTGTGCCAAGGGAAGAAACAGAAGATATGATTGCTTTTTTGCAAGGAAAAATTTGATGAGAATTTTACTTACCTGAAAAGAAAAATTTTTTAGATATTTGAACTTGATCTGGTGTTATTCCAATAACTTTGATTTTAAATATGTTGGAAAAAGAAACTGAATGATTTTTCGATTGAAATTTTGAAGTTGTTGAAGATATTTTATGAGATATTTTTATTGATGAAGATGAGAAAAATGAGTTTAATAAAGGTGTAAGAGCTGATATTGTTACTGAGTTTTATTCTAAAAATATTTTTTATGCATCGGATATTTCTGAAAAAGCTTTAAAAGTTGCAAAAAAAAATGCAAAAAATTTTTGAGTAAAAATAAAATTTTTTCAATTAGACTTATTAAAAAATTTGCCAAAAAAATTAAAAAATGAAGGAATTTTTTTGATAACTGCTAATTTACCATATGTTGAAGAAAAAATCAAAACTGACAAAACTGCCAAAGTTGACAACTGAATTTCAATGGAGCCAGACTTGGCACTTTATTCATGAGAAGATGGTTTACAGCATTATTTACAGCTTTTTGAAGAATTAAAAGATGTTAAATTTAAATATTTAATAATGGAAATGGCGCCGTGGCAAACTGACAAAATTGCCAAATTATATTCTTATTTTTGAAAAACTCAAGTTTATTTGGATCTTGGTGGAAAAAAAAGGGGGGTTTTTTTAAAAAGTCAATAAGATTCAGTATCTCATGTTTCTAATTTTGACATTTGATATCATAAAATCAAATCTTCAAAAGTTGAAATATCAAAATTGTTTAAAAAAAATTTAGTCAAATTTTAAAAAATAAAAGAATTTGCTTTTGTTTATTTTTTTTACTATATTATTTTAGTTATTTTTTACTGGATCCATTTTGCAAAAGTCGGGCTGCAAAAAGTGATTTTGCAAAAAATGATATTTTATTTCTGATAAAGTATTTTTACGAATTTATTTTTTGTAAAATAAATTTATTTGAAATGTAGTTTTTAAAAAATAATAATTAAAATTATGAGTGTAGAAAAATTTAGAAAATTGTGACTTTCAGAAGAAATTTTGAAAGCTTTGGAGGAAAAATGATTTGAAAATCCATCGGAAATTCAGGAAAAAACAATTCCTCTTTTATTAAATTCAGATAAAGATGTTTTAGGTCAAGCACACACTTGATCGTGAAAAACAGCTTGTTTTGCATTGCCATTAATTCAGAAAATTGAAGCGAATTCAAAAAATATTGAAGCCTTGATTTTGGCTCCAACCAGAGAAATTTCAATTCAAATTACAAAAGAAATCAACTCTTTTAAATGAGCGAAAAAAATTAAGATTGTAAATCTTTATTGAGGTCAATCGATTACAAATGAAATGAGAGATTTAAAAAGATGACCAAGTATTGTGATTTGAACTCCTTGAAGAACAATGGATCATTTGAGAAGAGGGACTTTGAAAATTTGAAATATTAAATATTTTGTTTTGGATGAAGCTGATGAAATGTTGAATATGTGATTTAAAGAAGATATTGAAACTATTTTGGAGTCTTGTCAACAAGATAAAAAAATGATTTTCTTTTCTGCGACTATGCCAAAAGCGATTTTGGATATTGCGAAAAAATTTATGAAAAATCTTGAAATTGTGAAAGTTGCTTGAAAGCAAGTGACAAATGATAAAATTCAGCAAATTTATTATCAAGTTCAGAGAAAAGATAAATTTCAAGCTTTGTGTAGAATTGCTGATATTCATCAGGATTTTCATTGAATTGTATTTTGTAGAACGAAAAATGATGTTGATGAGGTGGTTGTAAATTTGCAGGCGAAATGATATTTTGCAGATTGACTTCATTGAGATGTAAAACAGTCTTTGAGAGAAAAAATTCTTGCAAAAATGAAGGATAAAAAAATAAATATTTTGGTTGCGACTGATGTTGCAGCGAGATGAATTGATATTAAAGATTTGACACATGTAGTAAATTACTGAATTCCAGATGATTGAGAGGCTTATACTCACAGAATTTGAAGAACATGAAGAGCATGAAAAACTTGAATTGCAATTACTTTTGTAACTCCTGCGGAAAAAAGAAAATTGATGAATATTCAAAGGACGATTAAAACAAATTTGGAATTTTGAAAAATGCCAGAGGTAAAAGAAATTTTAAATTCAAAAAAAGAAAAAATTTTAGAAGAGTTTAAAAATCACTCATGAATTGAAAATAAGTTATTTGTTGATTTAGCATGAAAAATTTTAGAAAAATCAGAAGATTCAAAATTAGTTTTAGCTGCAATTTTGGAAAAATTTTATTGAAAAGATTTTTCTTCTGATAGATATTCTGCGACAAATAATACATGATGAGCATTTTGATGAGATAGAGATTTTTGAAGAGACTGATGAAGAGAAAGATGAGAAAGATGAAGATGACCTAAAAAACTTCAAGATTGAATGACAAGATTATTTTATGCAAAATGAAAAGATGATTGATTAACACCAAAAGAAGTTGTGGATTTTGTGCAAAAAAATATAAAAATTGAATGAAATAAAATTGATGATATTTGAGTTTTTTGAGAATTTACATTTTTAAATCTACCAACAGAAAAAGCTGAAGAGCTGATAGATAAAGCATGATTTGAAGATTGAAGAAATATTTTGGTAAAAGCTAAAAAAAGAGAGCCGAGAGAATGATGATTCTGAGGAGATAGATGATGACAAAGATCTTTTAGGTGAAGGTGATGAGACAGATGATGAAATAGAGGTTTTTGATGAAACAGACGAGGTGAGAAAAAATGATGAGGAAAATGATTTTGATGATTTAAAAAGATGAATAAAAGAAAAAGTAGAGATTAAAATTTTTTAAAACTGCCAAAAAAATGTCAAAACTGCCAAAAAATTTTTGGCAGTTTTTGTTTTATTCTTAATTTTTTTAGTTTAAATTACTTTTTTTGAGTTTTTTAAAAAAATACTTGATTTTTTTTAATAAATAAATATTTTTTTGTGGCTTAAAATGTTTATTGGGAATTCGCCAAGCGGTAAGGCACCAGTTTTTGGTACTGGCATTCGGGGGTTCGAATCCCTCATTCCCAGCCATTATTTTAAAATTTGCGGGTGTCGTATAGTGGCTATTACCTCGGCCTTCCAAGCCGATGACAGGGGTTCGATTCTCCTCACCCGCTCCAAATTTTAGATTGCAAAAAATATCGGGGTGTAGCTCAGTTGGCTAGAGTGCGTGCTTTGGGAGCATGAGGCCGCAGGTTCAAGTCCTGTCTCCCCGACCATTATGAATTTTGACAAAAAAGTTTTTTTGTCTATTTTTTTTGTGTAAAAAATAATGTTATAAAGTATGCAATTTATAGACCTGAAAACAGATTATGGCATTTAAAAAAATTTGTAATCAAATAATGTTTTAATTGCATTTTAAATGCAATTTTAGAATTTGAGTGAATTAAAATGAAAAGAAAAAGAAAGAATTGATTTAATTTACAATGCATATGCAAATAATATTCCAATATGAATGATTCAAGAAATATTTTCGATTAAAACAGAGGCAGAAATTATTGATATTGTGAAGAAGAAAAATGAAGAAATGGAATAATAATTTTTTATTTTTATGAAAAATACAATAATATTTTTATCTATTGTTGTATTTTTTTGATTAAATCAAAATATTTTTGCATATTCGCAAGAAGTTATTTTTTCTGAAATTCAGCGGATGTGAACTACTAATTCGTCATTTGATGAATGGATTGAGTTAAAAAATTTATCAGGAAATGATATTGATTTAAATTGACGGGTGGTTGTTTCAGAGGATTGAACTCCAAATATTTCCTTGCAAAGAGTGATAAAATCTAATTGATATTTCCTCTTAGAAAGAACAGATGATAATTCTGCTTATCAGGTAAAATGAGATTTGTTTTATTCTTGATCTTTGGAGAATTGATGAGAAGTTTTATTATTAAAAAATAAAAATTGAGAGATTGTTGATATGGTTGATTGATGGAGTGCTTGAAAGTCTTCCGGTAGAGTTTCAATGTTGAGAGATGAAAATTTAAATTGGGTTGATTGAATTATGGATTGAGATCCAAAGTCAAGTTTTTCTGAAAGTGTTAATGGTAATCAAGATTGATGAGGTATGATTGAAAATTGAAATGATGAAATAAATTGAAACTGACAAAACTGACAGAGTTGACAAAGTGATCAAGACTCCGATGGAAATGTTTGAAATGATATGCAAGATCAGTCGGACACTTGAAATAGTGGGTGAAGTCAAGGTGATCAAATTTTAGATATTTCAAGTTTTGATTTTGACTTTCAATCCCCTTCTTATATTTTAAATAAAGAAGATAAAAATCAATCTGAATTTTTTTGTGATAAATCAAAAAGTGAGTGTAAAATTAATTTTAATTTTGAAAAAACTTTTGAAAATTCACCTGATTGATATTCAAAATCAAAATTTTATTGTAAAATAAAATTTTGAGATTTAAGCACAGATCAAGAAAATAAATGTAATCCAAACACTGTCATTTTTCCAATTTGAGAAACAAAAATTGAGTTTGAAGTTTTTTTAAAAGAATGAAATGTTTTGCAATTTAAAAAGGAAATTACAATAAAAAATATTGAAAGTCAAAGTAGTCAAAACTGACAAAATTGACAAAACTGACAAAATAACTCAAGTGCCCCTGTGTCTAAAAGAAAAG
>JAJOLG010000076.1:0-4486 GCA_021129445.1 Candidatus Altimarinota bacterium
ATGATTTCAATCAAAACCTGAACAGGTTGTTGATGCTGCTGCGGATATAATCGTCTTTGCAACTGGATTGATTGCAAAAATGTGATACGATCCGGATGTTGTGATGGATGAAGTTTTAAAGGAGATTGAGTCTAGAAAATGAGAAATTATTGATTGAAAATTTGTGAAATTTAAAGACGAAGAAGCGAAAAAGAATTGGTATAAGGCTGATTTTTTAAAGGCAAAAAAATGTGATTAAAAGAAAGAATTTTAGCAGATTTTGAAAAAAATCCGGTTTTAAAAACTGGGTTTTTTGAATGTGAAAATTGTTGAAATAATACTTTTAATTATCGGGAGAAGTTTTCTTTTGAAAAAACTTTTTTAGAGATTAAAAAAAATATTTTAAAAATTTTTCAAGGTAAAATATGAAATTTTTTTGATAAAAAAAATTTTTTTGAGAGTAAAAAAATTTTTATTCCATGAATAAAAATTTGAAAATTTGAAGATTTAAAGTTTTGAAAAGAAGTAGTTTTTGAGGATTTTGATATTGATAAAAATTGAAAAGAGTTTTTGAGAAAGGAGCTTTGATTTGAAAAACATTTGTGGATTGTAGATAAAAAATGATTTCCACCGATTTTTATTTGCGACAATCATAATCATGTTTTGGAATCGTGGAAATTTTTTAAATGAGAAAAAACTCAGATGATTCACATTGATCAGCACCGAGATAACGCAAAGTATTTGAATCCGGTTGTTGATTTTCGCAGGGATTTGAGAATTTGTGATTACATAAATTTTGCAATTGATGAAAAATGGGTTTCTGAAAAATATATTTCTTTGTGCGAAATGCAGGATTTTGATAAATATTTTGAAAAAAATTTTTTTTGAAATGGTAAAAATTTTTGAGATTGTGAAAAAATTTTTTCTGAATTTGAAGAAAAATTTTTATGGTGAAAAAAAATAATTTTAAATATTGATTTGGATATTTTTGTTGACTACCAAACAATTGTCAATCATCAAAAAATTTTTGAGCTGATAAAATTTTTGAAAAATAAAGTTGATTTGATTTCAATTGCAAGTTCACCGCTTTTTTTGAAAAAAGAGGAGGTTTTTGGTTTGTTAAAAAGAATTTTAGAGGAAAAATAAAATTTTTGTGATTTTTTTCACAAGTGATATTGCTTTATTTATTTGCTTTTTTGTTTGAAATGGGGTATAATTTTTTCTTAATTTTTAAAAAAATTTATGAAAAACATTTTTATATTTTTATTGGCTTGAATAATAACTTTTCAAGTTTCTTGAACAAGTTTTTCTGAACAAAATTTTCATGATTCTGAGGCTAAAATTTTTGTAGAAAATGTTCAAAAATCTGATGAAATGGTGCAAAATAAAGTTGAAGAAAAAATTGAAAAAAATGATTATGAAAAAATTTTTCACAACATCCCTGAAAATAAACAAAAAATTATTGAAGATTTTTTGAAAAAATTTGAAGATAAATGATATTTTTCTCACATGAAAAAAATTTCTTACAGAAAAAATTCTTCAAATAGATGACTTGCATCTGCTTCAAAAATTTATTTTGATTTTGAAAAAATTGACACAAATGAAGAGTTTAAAAGGGTTATGATTCATGAAATGGGGCATATTTTTGATTTGTGATTTTTAGTTTCAAAAGAAAAAAAGATTGTTTCAAATTTTAAAGATTGAACTAAAAAAATTTATGCAGATAATCCAAGTGTTGAATTTTATTCACTTTGTTTTAAAAATGAGTCAGAGCAAAATTGAAAATGTTCTGATGTAGATTTTCCATCAAAATATTGACAAACAAATCCTTTTGAAGATTTTGCAGAATCATTTTTGCTTTTTATAGAAAATAATGACTCATTTAAAAAAATGGCAAATGAAAGCAATGTGATGATGAAAAAATATAATTTTTTGAAAAAATATTTTTGAGATGTGAAAACTTGAACATATAAATGACAAGAAAATTTTCAAAGAGTACGGGATTTAACATTGGCATATTAGTCGAAAAAATTTTATTTTTATACTTGTGTAAATTTTTTACTCAATAAAAAAACTTTATTTTGCTTTTAAAATAAAGAAAAAAAAGTGATAAAAAAAAACTTGACATTTAAAAATTTTAATAATAAATTTGTATTGAATTTATACAAATTTATTTTTAAATATGAATTTACAAATTACTAAAATCAGCAATATAAATGTTAAAAACTCAATTGAGGATTTAATTATGGTTCTTAACGAGAAAGAGAAAAATGTTTTGACAAAAAGATTTTCTCTTGATAGCCAACAAAAAGAAACTTTGGAGAAAATATGATGAAGATTTTGAATTACAAGAGAAAGAGTTAGGCAAATTGAAAATAATGCTTTAAATAAACTAAAAAGAGTTGTAAAATCATCAAATTTAGCACTTTTAAATAAAAGAGCCGAAGAAATAATTTTAAATGAGTGATGAATTATTTTGGAAGATAAATTAATTTCATCGCTTTTGTTTGAATTAAAAGACAAAGAGGAGATTGATTGAAGTTTAATAAAACTTTCTTTAAATATAAATACAGATATTGCAACAAATAATAGATGATCTGTTTTGAAAAAATTTTGGAAATTTCAAGAAGTTAAAAATGAAGATATTGATAGAATAAATAATGCTTGATATAAAATCTTGAAAGATAAATGAAATGTTATTTCTTCTGATGAAATAACATCTGATATTATTTCAATGAATTTATTTCATAATAAAAAACCAACTGCAAAGTTTATTTTATCTTGTTTATCTCTTGATGAAAGGATTTCTGAGCAGAATTGAGATTTTTGATTGATGGAATGGTGATTTATAAATCCAAAATCAATTAAAGATAAGGCAAGAATTATTTTGGAAGAAGCTTGAAAACCAATGCATTTTATTGATATTGCAAATAAAATTGCAAATGTTGGATTTAATAAAAAAAGTGTAACAAATCAAGCAGTTCATAATGAACTAATTAGATATAAAGAATTTGTTTTGATGTGAAAGTGATTATATTGATTATCTGATTGGTGAATGATTTCTTGATCGATTTCTGATGTTATTGAGGCACTTATAGATAAACATTGAGAACCAATGAAGAAAAGGGATATTATTGATGCTGTTTTAAAAATTAGAGAGGCAAAAGTTTGAACAATTTCTTTGAATTTACAAAAAAATCCAAAATTTGTGAGATTTTGAAGGGCTGTTTATTGAACTAAAAAAATGCTTGAAGATTAGTATTTATGATAAATAAAAAAGAAAAATTAAAATCAAGTCCAGATCTTGATTTTGTAAAAATTGTTGAAGATCAAAAACCTGATGAATCTGAATCTGTTGAAGATTTGGATTTTGTGTTTTTTTGTAAAGATTGTAAAGAAATTATAAAAACAGATTTTAAAATTTTTTGATGAAGAAAAATTTATAAATGTTTAAATTGTTGATGAGAAAAGGTCGTAAGTTGATCGGAAAAGTCGATAAAAAAATATTACAGAATATAAAAATAAATAAAAAAATATGATAATTTCAAAAAGCGAAAATTGATTTATTATTGAAAATAAAGAAAAAAATACAATTTCTTTTAATACAAAAGAAATTTCTGATATAAATATTTTTTCTTTTGAAAAAAAAGATTGAAAAAATGTGTATTTTGATCAAGAAGGTGAGTATGAAGCATTTTGAGTTGAGGTGACTTGATATGATTTGTGAGAAAACTTAAATGCTTGATTTGTTGTAAAAACAGATGAAAAAAAAGTTTTTTTGCTTGATTGAAAAGTTTCTTGATTTGATGAA
Source organism: Candidatus Altimarinota bacterium (assembly GCA_021129445.1). GTDB lineage: Bacteria > Patescibacteriota > Gracilibacteria > JAJOLG01 > JAJOLG01. Next base: position 3,791 of record JAJOLG010000076.1, read on the forward strand.
AAAATTCTATGAAAGATTGATGAAATTGATGTTTTACTTGTAAATATTCCAGAAAATTTTAATAATATTGATTTAGTAAAAAGTATTTCAGAAAAAATTTCTGCAAAAACTATTATTTTTTCATGAGATAGAGAAAAAATTAAACAAAAATTTGAAAAGTTAGAAAATTGAGATGAGAAAGTAAAAATTTGAGTTAACCCTGAAAATACTGAGTTTTTATTTATTTAAAATATTTTTTTAATAAAAAATTTTTTGACACAAGAAAAAAAATCTTTTGACTTTTAAAAAAAATAATTTTTTAAAGATGTTAAAAATATTAGAATCTCAATTTAATTTAAATTTTGAAAAAAATTTTTCAAAATCAGAAATTTTAACTTATCAAAATATTTCTGATAAAATTTATTTGATTGTTTGATCAAAAGATGATAAAAGTGAATTTTTTGAAGATTTAAAAAAAGATGTTCAAGTTTTATATTCTCAGTTTTTTGCTAATCATGATGCAGAAACTTCATTTGAAAATCTTGTAAAGGAGTTGAATGAAAAATATGCAAATGAAGATTGACTTGATATTATTTTGGCCTTGTCTTCGTGAAATAACCTTTATTTGACACAATCTTGAAATGCAGAGTGTTATTTGATAAGAAATTGAAGGTTTAATATTATTTTGGAATCGTCAATTTGAGAAAATGATGAGCA
>JAJOLG010000076.1:4496-13933 GCA_021129445.1 Candidatus Altimarinota bacterium
TTCTGAGTGAGTTGAGGCCTTAAAAGAGGTTTATGAAAATGAGGAATATTCAATTTCTTTAATTTGAGCACATATTAAAACTAAAATTCAGTCGTCTGTTTGAATTTGATGAAATCAAGATTTTGTAAAAAAATTTTTACCACTTGTTTTGAAAAAAGTTGAAAAATGTTTAGATTTTGCTCAAAATAAAATTGAAGATTTTATAATTTTTCTTTCAAAAAAAACTGGGCATAGTTATGAAAAAGTGCAAAAAATGTTTGTTTTAACAGTATTTTTGTGATTTATATTTATTTTAATTACTTTTATTTCTCTTTCATCGCAATCAGAAAAATTTTCAAAAGATGTTTATGAAAAATATAAAATTGAGGTTTTAAAAATTGAAAAAAATCTTGATGTTGCAGAAAGCAGGGCTTTGATGGGGTCAAATATTGAGGCAAATGCAATTTTGGATAAATCTGAATCTAAATTAGATGTAATTTTGGAAAAATGAATTTTAAGAGAGAAGGCTTTGGAGCTTTTAAATAAAATTTCTAAAATGAGAGATGAAATCAATAAAATTACAAGATTTGATAATTTAGAAACTAAAAAAATGGTTGATTTTTCAGATTTTTTATGAGAATGAGAGGTTTTAAAATGAATGTTTAAAATGAATTGATTTGTTTTTACTTACACAGAAAATAAAATTTTCAAGGTTGCGGTGAATAAAGTTGAAAAAACAATTAATTTTATAGAGTGAGAAAAAATCAGAATTATAAAATCAGCACCTGGTATGTGACTTGCTTTGGTTTTTTCAGAATGAAATATTCTTTATACTTTCAATTGAAAAACTTTTGCAAAACAAGAATTTGTAAAAAATGAAAAATTGAAAAAATTTAATGATGTTGAAACTTATTCAAGATTTTTTTACTTACTTGATAATTGACAAAACTGAAAAAAATCAACTTGAACATGAGAAGAGTTGGTTTGAAATTGAGGTAAATGACATGTTTGGAAATATTGAAAAAAACGTAAATGATTTTCATTACCATTTGATTCTTTAAAATGAGAAGATTTAAGTACAGCAATTTGAATTGCAATTGATTGAAGTGTGTACATTTTGCATAAAGATTGATTGATTTCTCAATATTATTCAGGAAAATCTGTAAATTTTCAATATAAATGAGTTTCGAGTATAATTAAAGATGCTGAAAAAATTTATACAAAACCAAATTTTTCAAAAATTTATTTGCAAGATTTTAAAAATAATAAAATTATTTTAATTCAAAAAACAAAAAGCTGATGAGAATTTTTGAGGCAATATATTTTTGAATGAGAGAAAATTATTGATTTTAAAGTTGATAAAAATGAACAAGAAATGATTATTGAGTGAGAAAAAGCAATTTATAAGATTTCTTTGATGGGTTGATAAAATCAATAAAATACAAAAAACAGACTTTAAAAAGTCTGTTTTTTTTAATGTTTAAAATGAATTAACTTAATTCATCTTCTGAGTAAATGTGCATGTATTCAGCTTTATCGTAATCGAAGAAATCTTCTGGATTGAAAAACCTTGCAAGTTCGTCTTTTGCATCATCTGTATTTTCAGAAGTGTGAACAACATTACATTGGTATCACATTCATAAATCTCATCTAATTGTTCAAGGTGCCGCTTTTCTTGCAGAAGTAATTCAGCACATATTTCTCACAGACTCAACTGCATCAACTCATTCAAATGCAAGTGCAATTACTGGTGAAGATTGCATAAAACCTGATACTGATGGGAAAAATGGCTTATTAACAATGTGAGAATAATGTTCTCTTAAAACTGCATCTGATAATTTCATCATTTTCATTGCAACAAGTTTTAATCATTTTTTTTCAAATCTTCAAATAACTTCTCAAATAAGTCATCTTTGAACTGCATCTGGTTTAATAATTACAAAGGTTTTTTCCATAGTTTTTTTGTTAAATGATAATTTTTTTAAGATATAAAATATTTTTTTTCTTTATTCAAGTGTTTTTTTAAATTTTTTTTAAAAAAATAAAAATAAAATATTTTTCAAAACTTGCAATTTTTTTTTAAGGTGATAAAGTTTTTTTTGTGTAAAATTTGTTGATTAAAAAATTTTTTTTAATGTTAATAAAAAATTTGATTTTATCGGGATTTGCTGAGAAAAATTTTTTTGATGAGAAAAAAGTTTTTTTTGCGATGGAAAATGGTGTTTGAGAGGGTAGGGTTGAGGATGTTAAAGAGAATAAAATTAGAGAGAAAACAGATAAGTTAAAATTTTCAGTAAAACATTGACACCCAGAAGAGGAATTTAGTTTTTTTTCAAAATCAGAATGAGGGGCAGAAGCTTCTTATTTAACAAGAGAAAAAATTGAAAAACAAGATCTTTTAAAGAATTATATCTTATTTTCAACATGAAATCTTTATAGTGATGCAATTGAAAAAAAGAAAGATGATGTCAAGAAAGATAATGAAGAAATTGATAAACAAATCGCTGAATTAAGAGGAAAACAAAAGGAAGGCGATTTATCTAATGGTCAATTGTTAAACTCATTAATATCAGCATTAGAAGATGAAAAAGAAAGAAATAATAAAATTTTATCTAATGATTTTGATTTGTTAAGATGAGATTTAGAAAATGATTTTAAAAGAGATGTGGAAAATTTGAGAAGTAATTTTGATAATTTTTTTGAATGAGAAAGAGATAAAATTGAATGAAAAATTTCAGAAATTGAAAATTTATCAAGAAGCATTTGATCAGATATTCCCGTATCAATATCTACTAAGATAAATGGATTACATGAAAAATTAAATAATTTTTCTCAAATTAGAGATAAATTTTTTTGAGAAAATTGAAAAATGAATTTTGATGTTTTTAAAAAAGAAATGAGGAATTTTTGAGCAAATGAATATAATAGAGAATTTGATAAATTAAAAAGAAAATATTCAGATAAATCTGATTATGATATTTGAAACGAGGCTTTTGATAATATTGTAAATAGATTTTTTGATGATTATTTTAAATGATTTGATGATATTGATTATTCTAAAATAACAACTGATGTTGTGTTGGATGAGATTGATAAAGAAATCGAATTTTGAAAATTATGAAAAACCTTTGAAGATTGTCAAAATATGTGCAATGAAATCCCGTGATTTGAATGAAAATGTGATGAAATTTTTGAATCAAAAAATAGTGTTGATTTATCAGTATTGGATGGTTTATTTTCAGATTCAGAAAAAGAAGAAGTGGGTTATTTTAATAAAGTTAAAGATGAATTAGAAAAAAGTGAAATTTCTAATAAAAATAATTTATTTTTAACTTGAAAAATGTTTGTTTTAATGTCAAAATTAAGAGATTTGATATTTCATAAAATGTCAGAAGAGCCAAGTCTTAAAAAATTTATTGAGACAAATAATTTAGATTTAAATAATTATGAGGATAGAATAAAATTAAAAGAAAAATTTTTAGAAAAAGTTAAACTGGAATGAATAAAATTAGATTTTAGCATTAATTATGATGATGATCAAAAACATATTGAACAATTAGATGTTACTTGATTAAAACATTTAATTTTTTGAGATATTAAAGAAGGTACTGAATGAGATATTCAAGAATGTTATGATGCGAATAAGGTTTTTTTTGATAAAAAAAATGCAGATTTTATTTTAGGTGAAAAAACTAATGATTGAAAAGAAATCAAAATGGAAAGAGATAGAGTTAAAGGGATTTATGAATGAAATAATAAATTTTTAAATTATTTAGATGAATATTTTAAGGGTGAATTTGATAAATTACATGAAATGGAAAATGTAATAAAATGAGAAACAGATCCTATAAAAAAAGATTATCATGAAAGACTTTTAAAAGATAAGCTAAATCATTTAAAAAATGATTATTTACAAGAGTTATTAAGTGTTAAAAAAACACTTCTTGCTTCAAAAGCAGATGTTATAAACTTGAAAAATGAACATGAGAAATATTTAAAAGAAGAATGACCGCAAGCCGTAAGTATTGCATCTATTTGGCATATGATGAAAGAAGTTTATGGTGAATGGAAATGAAATAAGGATTTTGGTAGAGAAGTTGAAAGGGATCTTCAAGCATGAGTTATGGCAAAATCAATTTGACAATGAATGTGATTTACAGATGCATTAAATAAATGAGAAGCATTGTTAAAAAATACAAGTGCAAAAATGAATAAATTTTATTGAGAAAATAAAGAAAAATATTCATCATTTGATACAAAATGATTAAAAGATGAATTAAATAATTTTGCAAAAAGAGGGAATGGTGATTTTAATTGAACGGCACTTTATTGAGTATTAGCAAATATGGTTGATAAATGAATTTTTAATAAGGATAATATAGATTTTTTAATTGCATTACATAGAAAAACATGATTTTTATGAGATAAATGAACTAATTACGAAGATTTAAAAGTGGCAGCAATTAATTTTGTGAAGTCAAAATCTGAATTAGATAAAATAAACATTTTAACACCTTTGGTTTGAGATTTATTTGAAAATAGTGATTTATATTGAGAATGGACTCAGCAGTCAATAAATAATTTTGAAAAAAATTGAGAAAAAGCAACAAGCTATAGAGCTGCTTTTAAAGATCAGCCTTTTATAGATTATAGAAATGAATATTTAAAGGTGGCAAATGATAATTGATTATTGGAAAGAAACTGATGTATAAAAGACTGATTAACTGTTCCACTTGATAATGTTTGACAGATTGATAATTCTATGTATAAAAAACGGTTGAATAATTTTGTATTACAAAAGATTGTAGATTGAAAATTATGATTTTATGCACTTCTTGAATGAATTTGAACTTGAATGATTCCAAAGGATTTAGCTGTTTCACATTGATTTGAATGAGGTTTAGCAGATACTTTTTGATGGCTTGATAAATTTAAAAAAAGTTTAATACCTTATGATAAATTAAGATGAATGTTTGCAAGAATTTCAAAACCAATAAAGGATTGATGAAAACCAATTTTTTATACTTATTGAGAAAATTTAAATTTAGACGAAGAAAAAAATAACAGGATTATAAATAAAAGAATTTGACTCTTAATAAAAGAGTTGTCAGATGAAGAACATACTGAGGTTGATAAGTCTTTTAGGACAAATCCAAAAAAAAGTAAATGGTGGATGGAAACTGTGGCATGAAAAGTGTCTTACGATACATTTGAAGCAGATGTTATTTGAAAATGAAATAATATTTGAATGAGAAATCCAGATGATCTTTCAGCATTTATAAATTGAATTTGATATGAGCTTGAAACATTTTGAGTAGATGGTGTTGATGATGAATGAAATTATACTCATAAGAACAATATTACTAATTTAGATAAAAATTTAATCAAGGAGTCTTTTAAATCATTTTTAGCATATAATTCTTGGTATATTGAAAAAAGTTATAATGATAAATGAAAAGGAGTTAATTCTGCTACAACAACAATTGATGATTTTTTTGATAAAAAACCTGCAAAATATGCTTGAACTACATTATTATGACAAAAGCCAACCTTAAAAGATCAAGCGAAAACATTTTATAATATTTTTAAGGAAATAGATAAATGATGAATTGTTTGTTCAGAGTTAGAAAAGAAAACTTGAGAAACAAGAGATAATTATGAAAAAAGGGTTTCAGATTATTTTTGAAGGTGATCTTGAAAATTTGTAAGTGATATGAATGATGTATTTTCTTCTATTGATAATAAAGAATTACTAGAAATAATTATTAAAGCAAAAAAAAGTAGTGATTTCCCTCAAAGAGTATAATACTAAAAATAAAACAATCAAAAAAGCCACAAAGTGGCTTTTTGTTTTACATATTATCCCCCTGAATTTTTTTAGATTCTTCAATAATATTAAAAAAAATTTTTACCAAAACTTTTGCATCAATTCATTTTTCACTAGCCAGTTTTTTATATTTTTCATAAATTTCAAGCTCCCTTTCCTTGTGTTCAAGCGGTAAATTATTTTCTTTTTTAAATTTTCACAAATCTGGCATCAGAGCAAATCTTGCTTCAATTAAATCGATAATATCATTATCAATTTGATTTATCACTTGTCTAAAACTTCAAAGTTGTAAATTTCCTTCTCTTTTCATTGCTAAAAATTATTTTTTTAAAAATTCAGTCATCAAAGTTATCATTGTTCAAGTTCAAAATGAATTTGGTAAATCATAATCTTGTTTTTGAGTTTCTCTAATTCAAGTTCATGCGATGTCGCAATGTACCCATTTTTTTGTATCTTTTACGAAATTTGATAAAAATGCAGCGGCTTCTCATGCTCACATAAATTTAAATTTTCAAACATTTGATAAATCTGCTTGCTTGTGTTTTACAGCTTCTTTTATTCTTTTATCAAATGGAAGTTGCCGACATAAATCATTTGTTTTTCTTCAAAGTTCTTCAATTTTATCTAATAATTTTTTATCATCAGAAAAAATTCAAGTGTACATTTCTCAAAGAGAATGATGGCAAGATCAAGTTAAAGTTGCAAAATCAAAAATCATTTTTGGCTTAAAAGTATCATCTGCATAAGATAAACAATCTGCCAAAACAAGTCTTCATTCGGCATCAGTATGTCAAACATAAACAGTTTTTCAATTTCTCGCAGTTAAAATATCTCAATTTTTATAAGAATTTGCATCAACCATATTTTCTGTAACTCAAATAATTCAAACAACATTTTTCTTAATTCATAATTTTTTCAAACTTGCCATAATTCAAATTACAGTCGCAGCTCATCACATATCTCAATTCATTTCATTCATGTGTGGATATCATTTCATATAATATCATCAAGAATCGTAAGTCAATCATTTTCAAATTAAAACCACCGGCGCCTCTCATTTTTTTCATCAATTATATTCAAATTGAATCATTTTTGCCCTGTCCTTTGAACCCTGATTTACAGCTAAAAATAATCACATTTTTTCTTTCCCCAAAAAATCTTGTTGATGATATGTTATTTTTAATCAAAATTCTTTTTTATCGATATTTTTTTTGATGTATTCTTCAAGTGTAACTGGTGTAATTTTATTTGATGGCTTTGATTGAATTTCTCTTGCAATATTTATTGCTTCAACTAATTCTCTTAAATTTTTTGTAATTACTCATTTTATTTCAATTGTTCAAGATTTTTTTGCATTTTTTTCTTTTGATTTGTACCAATCATCCTTCATTTCTGCCATTAAAGCTCATTTTTCAATAAATTTTCTTTCTTCTCTTGAAAAATTTTGTTCAAACATCAAATTTATTTCAATGTCGTCTTCTCATTGAAATCAAATTGCTTTTCTGACTCATTTTGCTCACAAATTTTGCAAGTCATTGAAATCATACTCATTTGTTCACAAATGTGTTAAAATTGAATAATTATTTTTTCTGTCAAAATTTGCAAAAACTCATCAATTTTTTATTTTAAAATCTGAATTTTTTATTCTTGCTTTAAAAAAATTTTCTGAGTTTGCAGAAAATTTTTTTAGCTTTGGAAATTTTGATTTTGAGAATAAAATTTTTATTTTTTTCATAATTATTTTTTATTTTTATAAATTATTTTTTTTCTTCGTTTCAAAAAATTTCTTCCTTAATTTTTTCAATTTTTTCTTTTTCTTTTTCTTTTTTATCCAAATCTGTCACTAAAATTCATGAAGAATTAAATTTCATAACAGCGCTTCAAGTTAAAAATTTTTTTTCTTCAAAAAATTGTTTTAAATTTCAATTTTCTAAAATTTCAATAGCTTTATCAAGTTGTGGGTCTTTTTTTGCAACCATATCATCAAAAGTTTTTCAAATTTTTACATCTGGATTTATTCAAACCTGATGAATATCTTGATCATTTGGAGTAAACCATTTTGCGATTGTTAATTTTAAATTCGATCAATCATCAAATGGAACAAGTGTTTGAACAGATCATTTTCAAAAAGATTTTTCTCAAACTAAAATTGCTTTTTCGTGATCACGAAGCGCTCAGGAAACGATCTCTGATGCAGATGCTGAACCTCAATTTATTAAAACAGCCATTGGTAAATTTGGAAATCATTTTCAAAATGGAATTGATCTGAGTTCTTTATTTCATTCCTTTGACTTGATTGTTGTGATTAATGCTCATTTTTCTAAAAATGGTGATGCGATCCAAACTGCTCAATCTAAATAGCCTCAACCATTAAATCTTAAATCTAAAATTAAATATTTTACATCATCTTTTTCAGCTTGTTGCAGTCAAGTGTAGAATTCCTCAATAGTTTTATCTCAAAATTGATTTATTGAAATATATCAAACATTTTCTCATTTTGGAGATTTTTTTAATTCATATTTTACTGAGTTTATGTGGATTGTGTCGCGAATTATTTTGATATCAATTTCTTTTCAAAATTTTTCCTCTTCATTTTTTCTAAAAACCGTTAAAACAACTTCTGTTCACTTTGGACCTCTTATTTTTTTTACAACATCTGATAAATTTTGCCCTAAAATATCTTCTCAATCAACTTTCAAAATAATATCTTTTGGCATTAGTCAGGCTTTTATTGCAGGAGATCATTTTAAAGGAGAGGTGATTATTATCATTCAGTCTTTTGTTTGCAATTCTGCTCAAATTCATTCGAAGTTTCATGCCATTTCTTCTTTAAAATCTTCTGTTTGTTTTGCTGGCATATAGCTTGAAAATGGGTCTCAAAGTGTTGCAACAACTCATTTTAAAATATTATCTTCAAGTTTTTTATTATCATTTAATTTTTCAGATTCGTATCATTTTTTTTCAATAATATTCAGGATTTTATTGATTTTTTCTAAATTTATTTTTTGTTTTTCTTCAATTTCTTTTTTATCTTCATTTTCTGGTAAAAAATTTTTATCTTCGAGAAAATAATTAAAACACAAATAATGAGTTTTGCATAAATTTTCTAAACTTGAAAAATTTTTCAAAGCAAAAATATTTCACGAAATAAAAAAAATCGCAATTACAATTGAAATTGTAAGTTTGTTTTTCATAAAATTTTTTATTTATTTTGGTTTAATCAATGCAAATGTCAAAAAAATTTGAAATACAAATCTTTTACATCTGCTGGTTTTTTATTTATTAAATCTTTAAAAAGTCTTGTTTCGTCTCTCATTTTTCAAATATTTTCAATTACAAATTTGTGATTTTTTTTGTTTTTTAAAACTTCCTTGAAAAGTTTTTTCCTTTTATTTTTAATAAATCTGATGGTTTTTGTTTTCATCAAATTTAAAGATGGAAGTTTTTTTGTTTTCTTTTGTGATTTTTTCTTTTTTTGAACAGGTTTTTTTTCTGTAATTTCAATATTATTGACAATATTTTTTAAATCATTATTTGCCGATGTTAAGATTTTTTCTGACATTTAAAAATTTTTTTCTTTATAAAAATAAAAAAATTTTTTTTTGCAAAATTATTTTTTTTTTTTAAATTT
>JAJOLG010000041.1 GCA_021129445.1 Candidatus Altimarinota bacterium
TTAATGGGATGTGGATAAGAATGTTTTTGAAGTTTAATTATTTTTTTGCACATAATGTGGGGGGTTGTACAATTTATTTTTTATTTATTAAAAATCTAGCGATTTTTAATTAAAATTTAATTTAATTATTTTTGCTTTTTGTGCATAACGTGGTTTTAATTTACACATTAACTAATTCTATTTCCATATTTATTAATTTTTGTTTCAAATTATCTATTATATTTTCATTATTATCTGTTTGTTTTACTAAAATAGTAAAAGATTTTTTTCTAATTTTGTCATTTTTAATTATTTAAAAATTTTTTAAATTACCTAAATAATTTTACATAATTCTCAAATACAAAAATTTTATGTCTTTTAAATCAAGTAACTTCATTTAAAACTCAATTTTCAATAAGTAATTTTATTAAACTATTTACTATTGCAGGTGCAGCTCATAAAACTAAAACTAATTCTTTACTTGAAACTATAGGTTTTGAATAAAGGTATTTCATAATTTTATTTATGTTTTCAGACTTGGATCAAAATCATAAAATTTTTTCATCAATATCTTTTTTTAATCTAATTATTTCGCTAAAAGTATTTAATGAGGACTTACAAGTTTCAATAATTCAAGTTAAGAAGAATTTTATAAAATGATTTATATCGTTAGAATCTCTGGCGACAGTTAAAGCGTCATAATAAGCTCATCTATTTCTTTCAAAAAAATCTGAAATATATAAAACTGGTTTTGAAATTATTCTTTTTTCTATTAAATAAAGAATAATCATAAGTCTTCAAATTCTTCAATTTCAATCTAAATAAGGATGAATTGTTTCAAACTGATAATGGGCAATTGCAATTTTTATAAGTTCTGGAATTTCTAAATAATCATTGTGTAAAAAATTTTCAAAATCACTTATTAAATCAGATAAATCATCTTTATGAGGTGGAATAAAAAAAGCATTTTTTAAACTTGTTCATCAAATCCAATTTTGACTTCTTCTAATATCTCAAGGATTTTTATTCTTTCATCTAGCTCAATCTAAAAGAATTTTATGAATTTGTGAAAATAATCTAAAAGATAATGGTGTATTCTTTAACTCTTTTATTCAAAAATTTAAAGATTTAATATAATTTTGAACTTCAATTGTATCATTTTTTTCTTCAATTGTTTTTTCAAAATCTTCAATAAATAAATCATCAAATTCTGTTTTTGTTCATTCTATTTTACTAGATTTTATAGCTTCTTTTCAAATATGCATTGAAATAAAAAAATCAATATCTGGAAGAAAACTAGAAAAACTTTCCAGTTTTCAAAGCTCTAAATTAGCTTTTTCTAGTAAAATATTATTTTTTTATCATCCCAAAAAAAATCAGTATTTATCAAAGATGGTAAAAAACTTTTATACTCAAGTTGTTCTTTCCAGATTCATGATTTAAATTTTTGCATTTTTTTAAATTATATTTTTTATATTTTAATTATTCTTATATATTTAAAATATACAAGTTTATATTTTAATTTTTCCAATTTTTTTAAAATATAAACATTCTTATTTTAATTTTTCGCTAAAATTTAAAATATAATATTTTATAATTTAAATTTTGGTGTCTTTTTAAAATATAAATTGTAAAAAAATCTTTTCACTTAAAAACTCTCGTTTATCTTCAAACAATTTGTTTATATTCAACAATACTTCAAATATTTCTATCAAGAATAATATTTCTCACATTTAATGTATCAACTCAAGTTGTAAGTATTTTAGAACTTGTTAAAATTACAGGAATATCTTTATCATTATCTTGGAATTTTTCTAAAAATCCACAGGCCCATACAAATACTCATTTTTTCAATAAAACTTCGCCCAATACGAATCTCAATATGCAAAATGCCACCACTCCGACGGTAAATTTGAAAACCCAAAACTCAACATTGTATCTGTTAAAAATTCGCGATTTTTCCTTTGTTTATCAGTAATTTTTGAAGTAAATAAACAGGAAATTTCTCACGGATAATTTATCGGCGAACCCATATCAACATATCTTCAATCCGCATGAAATAAGTCTAAATCCACTGCTCATCAAGTTGTATGCGGTGAAATATATCTATTTGGATCGGAAATAAACTCAATTGTTTTTTCATAAATCTGATCTTCCGGCAAATCAGAATTTTTAGATTTCATAAATTCAAAAATTTTTTCAAATAATTTTTTCTGAACTTCAAGCGGTCTGTATCAAATTTTTAGAACCAAATAAAATCATTTTGATTTAAAAAATTTATCAATTTCCAAAATTTTTTCTGCAACACTTTTTCTCAAAAAAATTCAAAAATCAGGATTTTTTTCCAAATACTTTTGCATTTCAACATTTTCCAAATTTATAATTTCATCAATATCTTTATTTCAAGTAAAAATAATTTCATCATGCCAAAATTCCTGAATTGCAATTTCTGATTTTGTCACTTTCACCATTTCCTCATTTTTCGTTTTTTCAGAAACTTTTAAATCCGTGTAAATATCATTATGAATGTAAAAAAATTTTTTTACATCAAGTGGAATGTTTGCAAAATCAACATCAAAATTTATAATATTTTTCATAAATTATTTTAAAATTTTTTCTAACTTAAATGAATAAAAAAGTAAATTCAAAAAATTTTCTAAATTTTTCTCATCTGCAAATTTTTTTTTCATATCAAAAAATTTTTTATCAATTCAATCAGAAATTCTTATTCAATCAATTTTATTCAATCTTTCTTCAATATTTTGAAAAATATTATCAAAAGAATTTACAAATTTTTCTTCATTAAATTCTGGGATTTTTAAATTATTTTGCAAAAAATTTGCAGTCTGATCTTTTGCAAAATCTCATCAAATTATCTGCATTTTAAACATATCATCAGGGATTGACCCAGACGACCCAGCCAAATTTTTTCAATCATTATCTCAATTTTCATCAAAAGTATCAAAAATTCACAATCACAAAATTACATTTTTAACATAATTTTGTACAGCCTCTGTATTTTTTCATTTTTTTTCAAAAAATTTTTCAACAGACTCTGCCGCTAATTCACGATATCATCTTTCTGATCAAATATGCAAACTTCATCAAATTCACATCAAAAAAATTGACATATTTCAAGACAAATTGTAATTCTCACAATTTCAAGATAACAAAGAAAATCATTCGTTTTTCTCAATTTTTTCAGGATTTTTCATTTTTCATTTATAAAAAACAATTTCTCAATTTTCTTTGTAAACAAACAAATCTTTTTTTATTCAATTTTCTTGAAAATCCATTATTTTTACAGGTCTTCATCACGATTTTTCCAAATTTTTTTCAAAAAATTCTTCAAAAAAACCTTCTCATAAATTTTCATCTTCTAAAATTTTTTTCACAGATTCAGAAAATTTTTTTATAGTTTCTAAATTTTTATATGAATTTTGAAAATTTATTTTTCAATTATTTAAAATTTTTTTCTCTTCCAAAATATCTTTTTTCTCTCAAAAATTTTTTGAAATAAAAATACTCAAAACTGAATTTTGAAATTCTCAAAACATTTCAGGCTCAGAAAATCAATTTAAATATTTTTTCTGCATTAAATTTCTTTGAAAATTCTTTTTAATTTCAATTGAATTTGATAAAATTTTCTCCCTGAACAAAAAAGAAATTATTTTATTTTCTAAATTTCTCTCCTGCTCTGGAAAATTTTTTATTTGCTCAGAAAATTTTTCATAAACTCATAATTCCTGTAAAATATTTTTAAAAAACTCCAAAATTTTTTGATTAAAAACATTTTTTTCAAGAGCGGAAACATATAAAAATTCATCAAAAATTTCATTTGCAAGTTTTATTTTTTCTTTTACAGAAAAATTTTTTACAGAATTTCATTTTTCCAAAATTAAAAAAAATAAATTTTTTCATCAATTTTTTTTTGATAATTTAACATTTGGAAAACCTTTTATTCATCATCAATTCATAATATCCAAATAATCAATTGTGATATTTGAATCTATTCAATCTGCAATTTCAGCCTGATTTACAAGCGAACTCACACGATATGATCAAATTCAAAATTCGTCAGGATGAAAACAAGAATTTATAAATTCTCATCACAAAATTTCATTAACTTGATTTAATCAATCAAGTTGTAGTTCTTGAATTCCTTTTTTAATTCAAGGATTAACATCTTCTCAAAAATTTTCCTTTAATTTTTTAACAATATTTTCATTATTTTCCAAAATTTTCATATTTCATAAATTATTTTATAAAAATAAAAAACTCCGCATTGCAGAGTTAATTTTAACTTTTTTTATTTTTTTACAAAAAAATTAACCCTGCTTTTTCGGAGTTTGTAAATGCATCAGCCAAATATTTTTTATAAAATTTTTCATTGAGTAATTTTTAAAGATTTTTTTAAAAATGTCAAAATAAAAAAAACTATTTTATCCACATTTTTTCCACAATCACCAATACAATACTCTTTATTTATCAATTTTTTACCTGAGTAAAAAATGTGTACAACCTTTTATTTAAGCTAAAAAACTCAAAAAAAAACTTGCGTTATTTTTTTTACTTTTCTATTTTTTAAAAAAGTTTTTTTGTGGAAAACTCGAAAAAATTTTTTCAAAAAATAAAAATAAATACAAAAAAATTATTAAAAACAAGAAAAAAAATTCTTAAATAATTTTTTAAATACATGTCAAAAGACCACATAATCGCAGGGATAGATATTTGAAGCTATAAAATCAGAACAATTATTTGAGTAATTGATGAAGGTAGACCAACTCCACACATTATTTGAACAGGTGTTGTTTTTTCAAATTGAATCAGAAAATGAAAAATTGTTGACTTAAAGGAGCTTGTAGATAACATAAATGCTTCACTTGAAGAAGCAGAAACCGTTTCTTGAATACCGGTTCAACAAGCATTTATTTCAATTTCAAATAGTCAAATTGCAAGTTTTGAATCAAAATGAGTAATTGCAATTTCCTGAAATGAAATTACAGAAGAAGACCTTCAAAGGGCTTTGGAATCTGCAAAAAATACAACTCCAATTGAACCATGAATCGAAGTTATTGATGTAATTGCAAAAAATTATTTTATAGATAATTGATCAGCAATTACAAACCCGGTTTGACTTTCTTGAACTAGACTTGAAGCATTTGCTGAAATTATTACTTGAACTGAATCTGCACTTCAAAATATCAAAAAATCAATAAATCAAGTTTGAGTTGAAATTGTAAAAATGGTTCCAGCAACAATCGCAAGCAATACTGCGGTTTTGACAAAAAAACAAAAAGAAATTTGAGTTGTAAATATTGATATTTGATCATCTTCAACTTGAATTTCTGTTTATGAAGAATGAGTTTTGCTTTATTCTTGATGAATTCCAGTTTGATGAGAAAATGTGACAAACGATATTGCAATTTGAACAAGATCTTCAATTGAAACTGCTGAGAAGCTAAAAATTGAATTTTGAGATTTAATTTCAACAAATCTAAGAGAAGAAATTGATTTAGCACAACTTTCTGAGGTTGACAGCTGAAAAATTTCAAAAAAACATTTAAATGAAATAATCAGGGCAAGATACGAAGAAATTTTTACAATGGTAAATCATGAGTTAAAAACAATCTGAAAAGATTGAATGTTACCTTGATGAATTGTAATTACTTGATGATGAGCAAAAATTGAATGACTTGAAGAAATTTGTAAAAATATCATGAATTTACCAGCACAAATTTGATTTCCATGCGAAATTACAACTGTTGTTGATAAAATAAATGACCCAGAATATGCAACTGCTGTTTGATTGATAAAATATTGATCAGAATTTTGAGAATGATGATGAGGATTTGATTTTTGAAATGTTTTATGATGATTTTCAGGATTTTGAGAATGAATTTGAAAATGGTTGAAATCTTTGTTGCCGAGTTAAAAATTTTATTAAAAAAATAAATATCGTTTAAGAATTTAAAAATATAGATTTTTATATGAAATAAAAGACAAAGACATGTTAATATATTTTTATAAAGCGGATTCGAGATGAAGTATTTATAAAAATTAAATAAATAAACAATAAATTAATAAATAAACTATGGCTGATCTACTAAAAGAAATGATGAATAAAAAATCATGAGCAAAAACAACAAATTGACCAACACAAGTTACACCATGAATAGCTCCAAATGCAAACATTAAGGTTGTTTGAGTTTGATGAGCTTGATGAAATGCATTAAATAGAATGGTTGTTGCATGAGTTGATTGAGTGCAATTTATTGCGATGAATACTGATGCACAAGCACTTACTTCTTCACAAGCTGAGAAAAAAATTGCAATCTGAAAAGCTGCAACAAGATGACTTTGAGCTTGATGAAATCCAGAAGCATGAAAAACTGCTGCTGAGGAATCAAGAGAAGAAATTAAAAGTGCACTTGATTGAGCAGATATGATTTTTATTACTTGTGGTTTGTGATGATGAACTTGAACATGAGCTGCACCAGTAGTTGCAGAAATCGCAAAAGAAATGTGAATTTTAACAATTTGAGTTGTGACAAAACCATTTTCTTTCGAAGGTCAAAAAAGATGAAAACAAGCTGCTACATGATACGATGAGCTAAAATGAAATGTTGATACACTTATCACAGTTCCAAATGACAGAATTTTATCAATTATTGATAAACAAACACCACTTACAGAAGCTTTTATGGTAATTGATGATGTTTTAAGACAAGGTATCGCATGAGTTTCCGAGGTTATTACTTGAAACTGATTGATAAATGTGGATTTCGCAGATGTTAAATCTGTAATGCAAAATGCAGGTTCTGCTTTGATGTGAATTTGATACTGATCTTGAGAAAATAGAGCTGCCGATGCTGCAAGATGAGCAATCGATTCTCCTCTTTTAGAACTTTCAATTAATTGAGCAAAATGAGTTTTAATAAATGTGACTTGATGATCTGACCTTTCAATGTTTGAAGTTGATGAAGCTGCAAAAATCATCACAGAAGCCGTTGATCCAGAAGCAAATATTATTTTCTGAGCGGTTATTGATGAAAAATATTCTTGAGAATTAAAAGTTACAGTTGTTGCAACTTGATTCTCAGAAGAAACACAAAATATTGCAAAGCCAAAAGTTACTCCTGCAATGAAAAGAATGTGAATTTGAAGAAGAACTCCTCAAAATCAGCAAGACGATTTAGATGTTCCTGCTTTTATCAGGAAGGCAATTAAATAATCACACTAGTTTATTTCAAAAAAGACCTTAAATTTATTTAAGGTCTTTTAAAAATTTGCCTTTTTAAAAAAAATTTTTTGAATTTTGAAAAATAAAAAATCAATATGAATATTTTTCTTCAAATCAACCACGCAATATCAGAATTTTTAATCTGATTAGTTTTAACAAATAATGCACAAAATTTTGTAAAATTTTTTGCAGATTCGCCCATTTTTTTCCTACCATTTTTTTTTGTATTCTACTGGATTTATTACGAAAAATTTTATAAAACAGACAAAAAATTTTCTCAAAAAATAAAAAATTTTTTCTCCAAAAATGAAAAAATTTCAATCAAAGAAAAAAAAAATTGACTGCTTTTGATGGTTTATTCAATAATCTTTTGAGTTTCAATAAATTTAACAATCCAACTATTTTTCTTTTTCGATAGACCTGAACTTTTAATTACACCAATTTTACAACACATCCCAGATGCTTCATTTCCATCTGACCACTCTACAGTATCATTTGCATTTTTATTCTGATTATTTTTCGCAGGATACAAAAAAATATTTTGGACATTTTTACCATTCGTTATCCTGATGAACACAGCAAGAATTGCCGGATGAGTGCACTGGTTTTTTGATATTTTAGCTTGAATAATTATTTGATTTTTTGTAGTTTTAACAATTTTTAAAAATAAAAATTCAAAAATTATTGCAAAATTAAATGATTTTTTTATAAATTTAGCAAAATTTTTTAAGCTTTAAATTATGAAAAATACACTTTTTTGAATCGGTATTTTTATTATCTGACTTGTAATCTGATTTTTTCTAGGAGTTGCAAAAAATTTCCAAATCAATGTTTGACTTGATAAAACACTTTGAAATTGAGTAAATTCAGTATTTGAAAACTATTTTAATGCACCACAAGAAATTTTTAATTTATTTAAATAATGCTTGAAAAAATTTTAAAAATCTCGATTTTTTCCTTTTTATTCACTGCAAGTTTTCAGTGAATAAATTTTTTTATTTGAACAGAAAATTCATTTTTTTCATGAAATTTTTCAAAATTTTCTTCAATAGTTTTCACACTTTCTGATATTTTTTTATTTTTGAGTATTTTTTTATTTTTATTGATAATTTACAAGAAAAATTACATAAAAAAGAAAAAATTTTTTAATTTTTGAGAAAATTTTTTAGAAAATTTCTGAAACAAAAAACTAAATTTTTTATTCTTTTGACTTGTATTTTCCGCATTTTTAACATCATTTTTCATCCAAAATTTTGAAAATTTCCTTATTCATATTTCGATTTTATTAAAATTTTTTTGAGCCTGATTTTTAATTTTTTACATTCCAGAAAAAATTTTTTCTAAAAAAGAAATTTTGAACACACTTATTTTCTCCTTCTCAATCCAAAGTTTTATCGCATTTTATCAAGTTATTTTTCAAGCACCGGTTTGATTATTTTTCCTTTGAGAAAATAATTTTTGAGAAAATTTAAACGGAGTTGCAAAAATATGAGATTTTATTCGCTGATACTGAGCACTTTCTCATCCAAATATTTTATGATTATCTTCGCTAATTCTATACTTTTTAGCAAGAAAATCATCTTTAAATTTTTTAAAAAATTTGATGATAATCTGAATTTTTTTCTCATTTTCCAAAACTGCAATAATTTGATTTTTCATCTTAAAATTTTACGAAAAAATTTTTTTACACGAGGAAAAAAAATTTTTTGATTTAACAAATTTTTTCAATCCACAAAAAAAATTTTTTTACAATAAAATAAAAATTTTTTATACAATTTTTTATTCATCAATATTTTTCTCAATTTTTTTCTTCGTTTGAGATAAAATTTTAATGAGATTTCAAAATTTTTTTGGAATAGGTTTTCAAGAAAGAATTTTACAATTTGAAATCGCTGAAAAAATTTTTGTAAAAAACTTGGAAAATTTTAATTTATTTTGAATTGGATTTTGAAATTTTACTCTACAAATGCAAAATTTTACAGATAAAATTTTAAAACCTTGGGAATTTCAGCCAGTTCACAATTTTTTCATTTTATTTTGAACAGAAGTTGGAATTTTCGGATTAACAATTTTACTTTTTTTAATGTCATTTTTGTTTTTTAAATCAACAAAAAAACCTTCTGAAAAGATTTTTTTGCTTTTACTTTTATTTTTTTGAAGTTTTTTTGACCATTTTTTATTAAGTTCTACAATTGGAATTATTTTATTTTGGACAATTTTAAAAAATTTTAATTTTTTTGCAAAAATTCCTTCATAAACTCAAATTTCTTACTCATTTTTACTAAAATTTGATCAATATTTTCATCTCAAAATTCTTCAACTCAAATTTTACTTATTTCATCAACCTCATATTTCAAATCATCAATTTTATCCAATCAAACAAAACTTTCTCATAATATTTTCATTTTATGAAGTGGAAATTTTGAAATAAAATTCAAAAACTTTTCATCAAAATTTTTCATATTCAAAGAAGGAATTTTTCTCGCAAAATTCAGGATTTTACTTTTTTGAACCTCCAAATCTTCTTCATTAAAAAATTCATTTAAAAGTCAATAAACTGATTCATACAACCCATTTGCATTTTTTAAATTTGCAATTTCTGATTGAACCACCTCCTCTTCTTGAATTAAATTTTCAACTTTATTTTCTAAATTTTCAATATACTTTTTCAATTCATTTTTTAAATTCTCATCTCAAAAACTTAAAGACAAATGTTTAATTAAAACAAAAACTTTTTCTGCATCGTCAAAATTTCATAAAATTTTTGCAAATTTTTCTAAAATTTTCTCATCATTTTTATCTGAAATTTTTATTTTTTCTCAGTGAAAAACAATTCAAATAATCAAATTTGAAAGAAATTTTTCAGTAAAAACTACATTTTCTTTTTTAGAAAAAACAATTTTTTCAAAATCAATTTTTTCAATTCTTTTTCTAAAATTTAAAACAAAAGACTCAAATCAAATAATTTTATTTTTTAAAATATGTAATTGATGCATTTTTGAATTATCATCCTTGATTTTTATTTTTTTATCAATCAAAGAAACAAAATCATTAAAAGATTTTTTTCAAGAATAAAATTTATTTTTATTTACAAACAAAAGATTTTTCATTCATTTTTTAAATTTAATTTTTTGCTTTTCCGTAAAATCGCATTTTTCAAGCAAAAAATCAATTTTTTTTACCAGAGAAAATAATTTATTGGCTTTATTTAAAACATCTAATGTTTTAATAATTGGATCAGACAGCAACAACTCATCATTTTGATAAACTCACAAACAAAAATTACTAAAAGAAAATTTTCATGTTTCTTGTAAAGTTTTTAATTCATTTACAAATGATTTTGTTGAAGTTTTTTTCTTTATGCACTGCATTAACTCTGCATTTTTACTATCTAAATCTTCAAATTCCTGTTTAATTTTTAATTTAAAAATATTTCACTCTTTCGAATTTTTAATATTTTTCAAAAAAATAATCAATTTTGAATAATCAAATGAATTTTCTTCTAAAAATTTTATAATTTCATCAAAATTTTCTAAATTTATTTTTTCAATTTTTTCTTGATTTTCATCAAAAAAATCTACAATTTCTTTAATCTTTTTAGAAAATTCATTTGATTTTTTCACACTTTCAAAAAAATCATCTTTGTTAGAAAAATTATTTTCTTGATGGACAATAATCTCTTCTCAATTTAAAAATTTTTGAATCTCTTCATCAGAAGATTTAATAAAATTTTTAAGAATTTCATCATCTTCAATAAATTTTTTTACATTTTCATCCTTATTTTCAGGATTTATCTTTGGAGAAATTTTAATTGTTATTTTTTGTAAAAGTCTCACAAAAACATCTCTGTCATAATTTTCTCATAAAGTTTTTATAAAATTTCAAACAAGCTGATTTTTTTCGATCAAAAAATATGGAAGCCAATTTGTTGCCAAATATTTTTGCTTTTCATCTTTATTTACAATAAATTTTGGAACTTCAAAAGTATCTCATGAAACATCAATCTGAAATTTTCTATTTTGTAAATCTGATTTTTTAGGAATATATTCAGAATACTCTTTTGACTGATAAAGTTCAATATCTCATGGCTCTATTTGTGTCAAAAATGACAAAATATTTTTATCATCTTTATCTTCCAAATCTGCTCAAATAATAAAAGGTGTTCAGATATAAGCCATTCCAAAATGAATATCCAAAAATGATCTATCACTATTTTCAAATTCCAATTTATTTTTTCAGAAAAAATCTTCAAATTTTTTACTTCAAACTGCTGAATAAATATTGTGTAAATATCAAGAAAGCAAACTTTTTGAAATTTTTTCTTTTCTTTCTTTTTCTTCAAAATCACTATTTAAAGATTTTTGAAATTTTTCATTATTTTCCAAATTTTTAAAAATTTTTTCAACTCTATTTCAAATAGAAATTAAACTTTTAAAACTCAATCAAATTTCTTCAATTTCCTCTCAAACAATATCAATAAACCTTGCCTTTCAATCAAGCGATTTAAAATAATTTATCAATTTTCAATCAATTCACATATTTTGAAATGTTGCCAAAATATTATCATCTATTTTTGTCGAATATAAAATATCATAAATTTTTTTGTAAATATCCAAATCTGAGAAATTTTTATCAAAAAAATTAGCTTTAAATTTCTTAAAATTAAATTCTTTTTTCACAAATCAATTTTCCTCAATAATCGAAGTCATTAAAATCACATCTTCTGCAACTCACAAATCAATTGCTTCCAAAATACACCTCGCATTAAATGCTCAAATTGGCAGTTTTAAAGCATCAAATCATAATTTTGTAAGTTTTTCATTTTTTGTAATCAATCAAACCTCCTTCAAATTTTCATAAGATATTTGCAACTTTTCTCTATTTGGTTTGTAAATATAATTATTTACACCTCTTGTCTCATTACTTAAAATATTTTCTCAAAATAAAATTTCTGATAAAATTTTTCTTTCATCAACCTTAATTTCAACACTTGATTTTGACTCCAAATCAAGTTCTTTAAGTTTTTTTCATCAAGTGTAAATGGCAATTCCATCTTCTTTTCTTCAAGCTCTTCATCTATTTTGCATGTATGCATCGTGACTTATCGCCTCCTTCATCAAAATTGGAATTCAATCTTCATTGAAATATTGATTTTTTTGCAATCAATCATCGATAACCGAATTTATATCAATTGTAATTCAAGTTCTTGCTGCATTTGTTGCCACAAAAATTTTTTGCCCATATGAATTTTTTAAATTTTCTTCCAAAACGGACTGAGAAACCTGTGAATGAAACTCAAAAACCTGAATATCGTTTCACAATTTTTCTTGTAATTGTTTTATTGTTTTTGCAATTTCTGCTTTTCACGGCTGGAAAATCAAAATACTTTTTCATTTTTGATACAAATCAATAGCTTCATCGACAGCATTTTTTTCATTTTTTTCAAAATCTTTTATCGGAAAAGTTCTTCATTCAACTCTTAAAACTGGAACTTCTTTTGATAAAATTTTCATCCTGTCCAAAAGTAAATCAAGATAATTATCAGAAATTGTAGCTGATGCTCAATAAATTTTTACTCTATTTGGAAATTTTTTTGCTAATTTTAAAATTTTTGAAAAATAAAAAATAAAATCTTCTGATTTTTCATGAATTTCATCCAAAACAATATGAAGATTTTTTGTCGAAGACTGCAAAAATCTCTCAAAATTTCATAAACTCAAATTTAAATATTCAAGTCAATAAGTATGAAATCACAATTGAGTTCTTCATTTTTCAGAATTTCATTTTCAAGTTCTGTATCAAACTCATCAATTTCAAAGTGCATAATAAGGATTTCAAGTTTTACAATACATTATTTTTGACACATAAGAAGCTGTTCATATTGTCGCAGAAACAAGTGGAATATTGGTGATTACAATATCGTCTGGATAAACCTCATGAATCATTTGTGGCAACTCAGTTGTTTTTCACGACCCAGTTTCTCAAATTAAAACCGAACAAACTCATCATCTTATAACATCTTTGATTTCTTGCTCATATTTTCTAACAGGAACATCAAGAGAATTTGTAATAATTTCTTTTCTTTCCGGTTCTGTAATTATTTCTCAATCTGGTAAAATTAGGGAATAATTGTCTTCAATAGGAAAATTTTCTTTCATAATGTAAAATTATTGAATAAGATATTAAAATAATGTAAAAATTTTTAAAAGTCAATATAAAATTTTTTATTGAACAAAAAAAATTTTTAATATTTAAAAAAATCAATCAATAGAAGAATCTTTTAATTAAACTTCCACCACCAAAAAACACCTCAGCAAAAATTTGACAAACCCATTTTTTTCAAAAAAATAACCATAATCGTCCCTATCGTCTAGCGGTCAGGACATCGCCCTCTCACGGCAAAATAGG
>JAJOLG010000023.1:0-7168 GCA_021129445.1 Candidatus Altimarinota bacterium
TAAAATTTCAAGCATACGCTTACCAATTCTACATTCCCGAAATCACCAACACATCCCAAAAAATCTCCTGAACAATCCCAACTTTCGTCTGAAAATATATCCCAAAAGACTCACAATTATTTTTTTACTCATCAGAAAATTGAAATGATGAATTTAGAATAAATGATATTCCAAAAAATTATACAAAAATTCATACTTGATATTCTTTGGGTTGATCAAATACTGATTTTTCAGACACATCAGACAAAATAAAAAACCTTGTTCAACTTGTAGACAATTCAATGCTTCATCATAAAATCCGCCCATCTTCATTTTCCTGATCTTTAGCTTGATGATTTAAATATTCACCAGTTTATCATTTTCCAAAATCTTGAACTTGATATTTAAAATATTTTTACATTGATTCAAAATGAAATATTATTTGATGAAAACAAAAAGAATTTAAGATTTGAACATGAACAATTATTACTTTCAATAATTTTACAAATGAATCAAATGAAATAATTACAGATTCAGTTCAACCTTTTATTTATTGAAATTATGAACCAGACGAAGTAATAAATTGATCAATTGTTTGAAATTGAAAAATACAATCAATTGCGATAAAAACAGATTTAAATTGAAATTTTAAATTTCAACCAAGGGAAAAATTAAAAGAATGAGAAACATATACAATAAATTTAAATTGATGACAGAAGAAATTAAATATTTTAGAAAATAAAAATATTCCAGAAATAATTTCTCATACAAGTTGAAATATTGAAGTATGAAAAAGACCAATATTTTTTTGAAACTGAAAACCTTGAGAAGATATTAAAATTGAGGTTTTTAACGAAGACCAATATGTAAATTCCACATCAACATGATTTTCTAATATTAAATGTAAAAAATTAACAGCTTCAAATTGATATAAAAAAACTTTTACAGGTACAGATGTTTATTCTTGCTCTGAGTTATGAAACACTTGAAGTATTATTCCATTTTCTACAACATGAATTACAATAAAAGACAATTGAAACTGGACATGGCAACTTGATAAAGATTTACAAGAAATTGAAACTGATTCAATAAATATTTATTTTGTTAAAGTTTATTATTCTGATGATCCAGAGCATTATGATCTGATATCATTTAGATATTTTCCAAAAAAAGAACCTCAAACTTTTGCTGGTGCATTTGCTTCATCGTGAAATTATTTAAAAATTGATTGAGATTTTGCACAAATTGATTTACCAAAATCTTGAAATTCTGACAGGAAAAACATTTTAGAAGTTTTTGAAAAATCCTGAACTTGAACGATAAAAGTGTTTTCTTGAAGTGATTTGAATTACTGAATAATTTTACCACCATTTTCTTGAATAAAATTTTGAACCTGAATTTCATCATCTTGAATTTTAGTGGAAAGGGGGATGCGGTTGTATACAAAAAGGAATCAGCAAATGGAGTTAATTTTGAGAGATAAAATTTTAAATTTGAAAGAATGAGATAAAATTTTTTCCTGACCAAAAGAATCAACAATAAAAATTTTTAAACCATTAGAATTTTTTTCCTTTTGAAAAGTAAAAATTTTTCCTGATGAAAAAAATATTTCTGTAAAATTAAATAAAAATTTAGATTTTAATTTTGAAGATTTTGATAAAAGAAATTTGTGATTTTTTGAGAAAATTTGGAATTATTTTTCTGAGAATTCTTCCTGAGCAAATAAAAAATATTCTTCAAATCCAATGTGATTAGATAATGATTCAAGATTTACAGAGTACCAAAAAAATATTCAAACAATAATTCCCGACGATAAATATTCATCAGATAAAAGTTTTAAAATTGCAGATTCTTTAAATTGAAAAACAATTAAATGATGAGATAAAATCTTGATTAAATGAACAGCTTGGCCAAATACACAAATTAAATTTTCTGTTGATTGAGAAGCAATGTGAACAACTACAACAGATTGATCCTGAACATTTTTATTCAGGTTGCCAAAATGATTTAAGGCAAAATATTGAACATTTGATAATAATATAAAAACAATAAAAATAGACAATATTGAACAAAAAAATTTATCAAAAGAATTGATTGTTTCTATTTCCAATAATTCAACTTGAACATATTTACAAGAAAATGAAATTTTAAACAAAGATAGAAATTTTGAGAAAAAAAATTGATTTATAAATTTTACTGAGAAAATAATGAAATTACCAATTTTTGGGTGGTAAAAATTAGAACAATTAAAAAATTTTGTAATAAAAAAAGCAGGAGAAAATCCTGCTTTTTAAATTATTTTTATTTTTTATTCCGGGATAATTGAGTCAACCGCAGCCCATTCAGAATTTAAATCTTTTGGAACAATAATTGTTAATTTGTCTCAAATTTGTAATTTTAAAAATGTAACTGCTGCTAAAATTACCTTGTAAACTCTTCATTCTGCGATAACTTGATATTGTCCACTTTCTAAACTTAAATTTCAAATCAAATGAACTCTGTCAACTGGTTTAATTTGTTTATATAAAAATCTTCAATCATTTTTAATTGTCAACTTCAATCAATCTCATTCAACAAGTTTTGATTTTGAAATATAATTTGCAGGGATTGGATAAATTTCTCAATTTTTATCAACCATATTTTCTCAATCGAAAACTCATTCGATGATTTTTCATTCATCTCACGGTCTTTTGGCGTTTCATAAAGTATCCGCCATTTTTACAAGTTCATCATTTGATGAATTTTCTCAGATTTTATTTCAAGAAATTTCTGATAATAAAATTCTTGCATTTTGCATTGCACTTGCTGAAATTTGCAAGGCTTCCTCGATTTTTTTTATTTTTTTTTCGATTTCCATTTTTTTGTTTTTATTTTATTTTTTTTATTATATTTCTTTTTCTTCAAAAAAAAATTATTTTCTCTTGAAAATTTTTTTCAAAGATTTTTTTATATTGAAATTTTTTATTTTCCTAAAAATTTTATCAAGTTATACAAACTTTCTGCCACTTCTGCTCTTGAAACTCATTTTCATGGTTCAAAATTTTCTCAATCAACTTTTATCAAATTTGTATCTTTCACAAATCAAATATATGGTCAAAACCAAGAATCTTTTGGGACATCTGCAAATGGGTTTTCAGATGGCATTGGTGGGTTGATTTCTGCTGATAAAAGCAAAATTTTGTAATATTCTGATCTATTCACAGATTTTGAAGGTTTAAATGTTCAATCTGAATATCATTTCACAATTCATTTTTGCATCGCTGCTCAGACAAAAGGTGAGTACCATGCATCATTTACAGTATCTTTAAAATTCACATCTTTTTTATTTTCTGTTGAAATTTTCAATCAAGCGAAAATCATTTTTATTGCTTCAACTCTTGAAACGGTTTTTTCTGGTTTAAAACTTCAATCGGAATATCATCAAATTACTCAGTTTTCTTTTAAATATTTTATTGCTTCATAATTTTTATTTTCTGGTAAAACATCAGTAAAAATTGGTTTTTCTTCAATTTTTTCTTCTATTTTAGCTGATTCATGCAAATTTTCTTCAAGTTTTTCAGTTTGTGGAATTTCTTTTTTAACTTCTTGTTTTATAACTTTTTCAGTTTCTTCTTTTTTAATTTTAATTGTTCAAGTTGAACTTGTTTTTTCTGTATTTTCAGTTGTTTTTCAAGTTTCAGTTTTTTCTGATGTTCAATGCAAATTTTCCGAGTCAGATTCTAAACTTGCAATATTTTCTTCTTTTTTAATCACAACCTTTTCAGCTTCTTTTGAGATTATTTTTTTAGAAAATTTTTCTTTTCAATTTGTAATTTCAAAAGTAAATTCTTCCGCTTGTGGATTTTTTATTGAAATTTCAGCGATTCAATTTTTGAATTTTAAAATTTTAGAAAATTTTGCAGTGTTTGAAGTTGAAGAAATTTTTATTTCAGAAGTTGGTTTAAAATTTTTAATTGTTTTGTTTTTTTCATCTTTTGCAATAATTTTTAATTTTAATTCTTTTCAAACTTCAAATTCTTCTTTTCATAAAATTGAAAATTTAATTTCACTTTTTTTAACTTCATCTTTTTTTACGATATTTTCAGTTTTTACTGAAATATTTTTATTATTAAAATTTTCATCAATCCATTTTAATGGGTTTATTGTGTATTTTATCGCATTTTCTTTTCAAAGTCATTCTTTA
This sequence comes from Candidatus Altimarinota bacterium, assembly GCA_021129445.1. Lineage (GTDB taxonomy): Bacteria > Patescibacteriota > Gracilibacteria > JAJOLG01 > JAJOLG01. Next base: position 4,163 of record JAJOLG010000023.1, read on the forward strand.
ACAGCGGTAAAAAAATTTAAATTTGCTCAATATACTTCTTTTGCAGTAAATGGCCAATATGGGTGCCGTGGAGCATCTTTTTTATCAATTTGAAAGTGTAAATGTGGAGTTGTTGAAGTTCAAGAATTTCAAGTTTTTCAAATAATTTGTCATTTTTTCACAATTTGTCATACTTTTACATCAATTTGTGAAAGGTGACTGTAAGAAACATAATAATTTGTTTTTTTATTTGGATTTCAATATTCTGGAACATTTCTCAATTCCAAAACAATATGTTTTCAAAATCATGAGTTTGAATTTATGATTTTGATGATTTTTCAATTTGAAATTGCTCTTATTGGTGTTCAAACAGGGACTCTGATGTCAACTGCAGGATGTGAACCTTTTCATTCTTCTCTGTTTTGAATGTCATAATTTCATAAATAAACAACAGAATAAGTTAGTTTTGCTTGTTTTTCTTTTGTTTCTCACTTTATTTCATCAGGGGTTTTTCATCAAACCGCAAGTGAGTATTTTGAAATATTTACAAGATTTTCTTGTGAAATTTCAGAAAACTTGGTTGTTTTGTTATTTCATCACCAAGTAAACCAATTTGGAACTTTTTCAATTGGATAGACTGCTCAATCAAATTTTTCTGGAATTTGTAAAATACTTGCGCGGAACCACTCAGTATTTCAAAAAATTGAAACCAGGGAGATTCAACAAATCATTACTAATCATAGAAATAAATCTTTGTGCTCGTTGAGAATTTTTTTTACACTCATAATTTTTTTATTATTTTTGTTTTTGTTTTTGATTTTTTTAAATCAGAAAATTTTAACTAAAAAAAAAATTTTTTCATTAAAAAAAAATTTACAAGATATTAAAAATATTTTTTTTAGCTAAAATTTTTTTTAAAAATAGTTTTTTTCGTCTTAAAATTAAGATTTTTAAAAAAAATTATTTTTTTTAAATTTTTTACTTGATTTATTAAAAAAACCTCTTATCTTTTTTCGGCATTTTAATTTAATGTAATTTTAAATCTTGAGGGCGTATAGCTCAGTTGGCTAGAGCAACTGGTTTACACCCAGTAGGTCACGGGTTCGAGTCCCTTTACGCCCACCATTTAAAATTTAAATTATAATTGCCGAAATGGCGGAATTGGTAGACGCGCTCGACTCAAAATCGAGTTCCTTCGGGAGTGAGGGTTCAAGTCCCTCTTTCGGTACCAATTCAGAAATATCTTTGGTAAAAACTTTACCGAAATTAAGAGAGGTGTCATTGGTATAAAAATGAAAAATAAAATAGATTATGTCTAAAATTAAACTTGAAGCTAAAAAAAGAGATCTATCAATAAAAGCTAAAGATTTATTAAAATCATCAAGACTTCCTTGAATCGTTTATTGACCAAAATCAGAACCGATTTTAGTTGATATGGATTATCAAGAGTTTAGAAAAACTTTTTTAAAAGTTAAAAAATGAACAATTTTTACTTTGTCAATTGATTGAAAAGATATTGATGTTTTAGTAAAAGATTATATTTTGGATGATTTATATGATACTTTAAAACATATTGATTTTGTTCAAATTGATGAAAAATCTACTGTGAAAGCAGAGGTTATCCTTGAAACAGAATGAGTTTCAGAAGCAGTTAAGATTTGATGAGTTTTAAGACAAGAAATGACTTCATTAAAAGTTAAATGTTTACCAAAAGATTTACCAGCATCTATTAAAGTTGATATTTCAAAATTAGAGCATTTTTCTTCAATTGTAAAAGTGTCTGATTTAGAACTTCCAGAATGAATTTCAGTTCTAGTTCCAGATACATTAATTGTTGCATCTGTAATTGTTCCAAGATCTGTTGCAGCAGCTACAAATTCTTAATTAAAATAAAAAAATAAATTTCCCAATTCTTTGAATTGGGATTTTTTTGTTTTATTGTTTTTGGTTGTTATTTTAAGTATTATTTTTGTCATTCTGAGCAACGCGAAGAATCTTTTATTTCATATTTTATTTTTCAAATCATTCCTGTTTCAATAGATCCTTCTTCGTTTCACTCCTCAGGATGATAAAAAATTAAAAATTTTTTTGCCATATCTAAAAAAATTTTTTTTATTTAGAAAAAACAAATGAAAAAAAATAAAAATTTTTTAAAGGCAAAAAAATTTTTTTTTAAAATAAAATTTTTTAGAAATTTATTTTTTGTATTTTTATTATTTTTTATTTTTTCAGAAAATTCTTTTTCTGAGTGAAAAGTTGTTCAAAATATTTCAGAGGCTGAAAAAAATATTGAAAAATGAATTTTGCCATTTTGAGATGTTTCAAAAGATAATCCAGCAAAAGATGCAATTTTGGAACTTTATAGGAGAAATATTATTACTTGATATAAAGATCAAACTTTTAGGCCGGATGCAAAAATTTCAAGGGCTGAATTTGTAAAAATTGTTTTATGAGCAACAAATTGTACGGATTGTACAAGGCCAACCGAGGAAATTAAACAAAAATTTATTAACAAATCTTTCAGAGATGTTGAGGTTTGGGACTGGTTTCATTATTGTGTTTCGATTTGAAAGGATCAAAAAATTATTACTTGATATTTATCTGATTGACTTTTTAGACCGCATAAAAATATTTCAAGAGGTGAGGCGGTTGCAATTTTATTGAGAAAAGTCGGTGTAAAAGTTGAAAAATATAATTGAGAATTTCATGATGTGAAAGATTATCATTGGTTTAAAGATTATGTAAAAACCGCAGTTGATATTTGACTGATTACAGAAAAAGATTGATATGTAAATCCTTTGGAGTATATTACAAGATGAGAATTTGCAATGATTACTTCAAATTTGTTATCAATTTATGATTGTAGAGATAAAGATTTAGATAAAAATTGAATTCGTGATTTTTTAGAAATGGAAGATGGTATTTGACCTTGAAAATGGGGAGATGTTTTTTCTGGTAAAGAAGATGATTTTTTACAAAATTTTGCTGATTTTAATCAAATTCAGAATCAAATAAACAACCTAAACA
>JAJOLG010000023.1:7178-13388 GCA_021129445.1 Candidatus Altimarinota bacterium
TAAACAACCTAAACAGCACAATCTCCAACAACCCCAACCTAACCCCACAACAAAAACAAGATCTTCAGAATCAAATACCACAAAATATTATAAAACCTCAGGCTCCAATAATAAATTTTTTAAACAAAATTCAGTGTATTTTTATCGAAGACAATTGAAAATACACTTATCAATGAGTTATAAAAAATTCTGAATGAAAAATTTTTTCAATCAGTGAGAAAAAAATTTCTGATAAATAAAAAAAATAAAAAATGATAATTACACAAGAAAAATTTTTAGAAAGATATAAAAAAATTCAAAATTCCGAAAAAAATATTTGGCAAAGCCCAGAATGGGGGATTTTTCAGTGAAGTATTGGGAAAAAAGTTTTTTCAATTTGAAATGAAAATTATTTATCTCTTGTTGTAAAACAAGATTTATGATTTGGACAAAATTTTTTACATGTTCAGAGATGACCAATTTGACAGACGGATGACGATTTTTTTATTGATTTAAAAAAATTGGCAGTTCAAGAAAAATCTGCATTTATTCGTATTTCTCAAAAAGATGAAAAAAATCAATGAGAAGAAATTTTTTATAATTGAAAAAAATTTTCTGCAATTTGAGATATTTTCCCAAAATTTTCTCTTTTGGTAGACTTAACAAAATCAGAGGATGAAATTTTAATGGAAATGAAGCAAAAATGACGCTATAATATTCGTCTTGCACAAAGAAAATGAGTAAAAATTTTTGAAGAAAAAAAATCTGAAAAAGCAGCAGAAATTTTTTATAATTTATCTATTGAAACAACAAAAAGAGATTGATTTTCTGGGCATTCAAAGGAAGTTTATCAGGCGATGATTGAAAGTTTGTGAGAAAAAGTTAAGGTGTATATTTGATATTTTAAAGACGAGCCGATTTGTGCGTGAATTTTTACTTTTGAGTGAGAGATTGCAATTTATTATTATTGAGTATCTTCAAATTTACATCGTAATTTAATGGCACCATATTTTTTGCAATGGAATGCGATTGTTGAGGCAAAAAAAATGTGATTTAAAAAATATGATTTTTTATGAATTGCATGAGATGAAAAAAATAAAAGTGATCCTTGGTACTGAATCACTAATTTTAAAATGAAATTTTGATGAGAAAAAGTTGAATACTTTGAGGCTTTTGATATCCCAGTGAGTTATTTTAAATATTTTTTATACAGATTGAAAAAATTTTTAAAAATCTAAAACTCATGAGTTATCAAGAGTTGAGGGTTCTGCCGAATAATCACCAGAAAGTCTTTTGATTATTAAGTTAAACATTTTCATAATTTGTTCTGTATCCAAATATTTTAAAAAATCTGCTCACATAAAATTTCATGCAAAATGCACTGCAACAACAGCAAATCACACTATAAAAAGTCATAAAATTGCATATCTAATTGTTAACCAGGCTTTTTTCTTTTCCTCTTCGGCATCATCTCAATCTCATGCCATAATCATCTGAAATCATCATTTCATAATAAAAAATAATGTCATTGTTCAAGCGGCAATTACTGATGCAGCAATTGCAAATGCGATTACTTGTGAAAAACTGATATCTGTTAAAATAACCATATTTTAAAATTATTTTTTGCTAAAAAAAATTTTTTTTGTAATTTAAAAAAAATTTTCCAAAAAATAAAAAAAAATATGAAAAAAACAAGTTTTTTTAAACATCAAAAGCTTAAAAATATTGAGTGGATAGATTGAGTTTATTCAAATAAAAATGATACAAAGCAGTTTTTAGAGAAATTTAAATTTCATGAGCTTGACATTGAGGCCTGTCTTGAAGATCATCAAAATCCTCGTATTGATTATTATGATGATTATATTTTTATTACTTTACATTTTCCAAAATACAATAAAAACACAAAAAGATTTTATTTCAATGAAATGAATTTTTTCTTGATGGATGATAAAATTATTTCATTAAGAAGGCACAATGAAAAAATAGTTGATAAAATTTTTGAAGAATATAAGCATAAAAAGAATTTTTGAGAAGATTTTAAAATTACTTCTGCATATATTTTATATGAAATTTTACAGGTTATGATAGAAAAAAATTTTAAGATTTTAGAAAAAATTACCTTTGATGTGAGGACATTTGAAGAAAATGTGTTTAAGAGTCCAGATATTTCCCTTGTTAAAGAAATAATGGTTAAAAAGAGGAATGTTGTATTTTTGAAGCATATGATAAAGCCAGAAATAAATGTGGTTAAAATGATTGAGTTAAAATTGAAAAAGATTTTTGATGATGATTTAGAGGTTTATTTTGAAGATTTAGAGGATAAAATTCAAAAAGTTTTTTCTGACACTGAAAGAATTTTGGAATTTATTGATGCAACAGAGGACACTCTGAAAACATTGGTTTCGATTAAAACATCTCATAGTATGTGGATGTTAACTTTGCTTTCCACATTTTTATTACCTCTAACTTTGGTGACTTCATTTTACTGAATGAATGTTGATTTACCATTTGAAAATAATCCATTTATCGTTTATTTTTTGATATTTTTAAGTTGAATTATGACTTTTTGATTTATTTATAAGATTAGAAAATCTGTTTAAAAAATTTTGCTTCAAGAAAAAAAACAATTATATTATTTTTAATTATTAAATAATTTATATTTTATGTCAGTAAATAACAAATGTTGTGGGGCTTGAACTTGTCATGATGACGAATTAGATTTTGATCAAATGGATTGATATGAAGATTTTGATGATTTTGCAGATTATAATTATTCTGATAATGCAGTTGCAGAAGTTGATGAACCAGCTCCGTTTTTTATGTGAGATGCTGTGATGTGAAATAATCAATTTGAAGAAATTGCGATTGATGATTTTGAATGAAAATGGTTAGTTTTATTCTTTTATCCAGCAGATTTTACTTTTGTTTGTCCAACTGAACTTGAAGAATTAGCAGATAAATATTCTGAACTTCAAGAACTTTGAGCGGAAGTTGTTTCAGTTTCTACTGATACTCATTTTTCTCATTTAGCTTGGAAAAATGCTTCACCAGCTATCAAAAAAATCAAATTTCCAATGCTTTGAGATGCTTCATGAGAAACATCGAGATTGTATTGAGTTTACCAAGAAGAAAATGGTCTTGATAAAAGATGAACATTTATTATTGATCCAGAATGAGTTGTAAGATCAATCGAAATTGCTTCTGAATGACTTTGAAGATCTGTTGATGAAACAATTAGAAAAATTAAAGCTTTAAAATACATGGCTGAAAACCCTTGAGTTGTTTGTCCAAATAAATGGGCAGAAAAATGAACTTTAAAACCATGAGAAGATTTAGTTTGAAAAATTTAATTTTGTAAAAATTTTTATTTTAAACCCTAAATTTTTTTTGGGGTTTTTTAAAATTTTTTTTGCAAATTGATAAAAATTTTTTAGTTTTAGAAAAATTTTTTATGAAAGAAAAAATAAATTTAAATCCGTCATTAAAAGAGGAGTTTCAAAAGTGATTTTCTCTTTTTAAAGAAAATGTTTTTTTGCACAAAGAAAAAATATTTTTTCTTTCAGTTTTGTTGATTTTTGTTTTTTTTATTCAAAATATTTTTTTTAGTTTTTTTATTTTTTGAAAAAATTCTGTTGATTTTTTGGAAAAAAAATCTGATTTGATTATTGAAATAAATAAATGAGTTTCCGGTTTTGAGCTTAAATGATTAAAAAAACAAATAAAAAATTTTGATTGAGTTGAAAAAGTTGTTTTTTCTTCACCGGAGAATGAGTTGAAAATTTTTTGAGAAAAACATCCAGAAATAAAAAAATTTTTGGAAAGAAAAAATTTGAAAAATCCACTTCCTTGATATTTAGAGGTTTATTCAAGAAATATTTTTTCTACAAAAAAAATTTTGGAATTTTTAAAACAGGAAAAATTTTCGTATTTCATAAATCAAAAAAATATTATTTTAAATGAAGAATTAAATCAAAGAATTGATAAAATTGCAGATTTTGTTTGATTTATTTCTGTATTTTTTGCGATTTTATTTGGTTTATTGTTTATTTTTTTAGTTTTTATTTTGTTTTCAATTTTACATATTTCAGTTTATTCTCATCGTGAGGAGATAAAAAAAGAGAAATTTTGATGAGAAAGAGATTTTGCAATAAAATTACCATATTTTATTGAAGCAGTTTTTTTCTCAGTTTCTGCATTTTTTGTTTCATTTTTATTGTTTTTCTGATTTTTATTTTGAATAAAAAGTTTCTTTTGAAGTACTGAATTTTTACAAAATTTTTCAAAAATTTTATGATTAAATTTTTTGCAAGATTTTTGATTTTATTGAGTTTTTATGATATTTTTGATTTTTTTAGTTTCCGTAATTTCAGTTGATTGGAATATTAACAGGTTTTTGAAAAAATAATTTGTATTGATTTTTTATAAAAAAAATTGTTTTTTGTGTATTTTAATAGATTTTTTCTTGATAAGTGAGAAAAAATTTTTTTAATTTTATAAATAAAAAAGTTAATTAAAAAATAATTATTGAAAATGATAAAAATCCTACAAATAATATTTTTAACAATTTTTCTGCAATTAAATGTATTTGCAGAAGAATTTAATTCAGATTTATCTTTAAGTGCAGAAAATACATTTTTTTCTACAAATGATCCAATTGTAAATCAAAAATTGAGAATTTATGCTACCATTGAAAATAAATCTGATCAAGATTTATTTTGATATGTTAGATTTTATGATGAAAGCTTAAAAAAGCAGATTTGAAAAAATGAAGAAATTTCAATAATAGCTTGAAAATCTGATGATGTTTTTGTTGATTGGATAATTCAGTGATATTGAGAACATGTGATTTCTGCAAGAGTGGTTCCGCAGAAAAAAAGCTGAGATAATCCTGCAAATAATAAGGTTACAAAAAAAATTTTTGTAGATTTTGATTCTGATTGAGATTGAATTCCAAATAGAAAAGATTCTGATGATGATAATGATTGAATTTATGATGTTGATGATGCTTTTCCGCATAATTCAAGAGAAAGTTCGGATTGTGATTGAGATTGAATTTGAGATAATGCTGATCTTGATGATGATAATGATTGAGTAAAAGATGATAATGATGTATTTAAATGTGATCCAAAAGAGTGGGATGATACTGATCAGGATTGAATTTGAGATAATTTAGATCAAGACGATGATAATGATTGATTGCTTGATATTGAAGAAAAAAATACAGATTCGAAAAAATGGGATAGTGATTGAGATTGAATAAATGATAAAGATGATTTGTTTCCAAATGATAAAAAAAGATGAATTGATACTGATTGAGATTGAATTTCTAATTTTGATGATGCAGATAATGATAATGATGGTGTAAATGATGTTGATGATATTTTTCCTCTTGATCCAAAAGAACAGTATGATACTGATAAAGATTGAATTTGAAATAATGCCGATGATGATAACGATAATGATTGATGGAGTGATAAAAAAGAATTTAATACTTGAACAAATCCTTTAAAAAAGGATTCTGATTGAGATTGATACATTGACCCAAGCGATGTTTTTCCACTTGACCCAAAAGAATGGGCAGATAATGATAAGGATTTAATTTGAGATAATGCTGATAAAAATGATGATAACGATGATTTTGAAGATAATAAAGATATTTTTCCGCTTAATCCAAAAGAACGGGCAGATTGCGATAAAGATTGAATTTGAGATAATGCTGATGATGACGATGATAATGATGGCATAAAAGATATTAATGATGCTTTTGTTTGCAATGCAAATGAATGGAAGGATTCTGATTGAGATTGAATTTGAGATAATGAGGATAAATTTGATTTTAATAAAGCTCCAAAAGCCGAAATCACCTTTTCTCCAAAAGATAATGTAAAAGTTTGAGATATTGTTCATTTTAAAGCAATTACAAATGATGACGATTGAGAGGTTGTTGATGTTTTTTGGAAAATAAATTGAGAAAAAATTTCTTGAAATGAAATTGATTACAAATTTGAAAAAGAGTGATATTTTGCAATTCAATGTTTTGTAAAAGATGATGTTTGAGAGGAAACTAAAAAGGAAGAATTTATTTTTGTGAAAAAAAATAATTTTATTGAAAAATTTTTATTGTGAATTTTAATATTTTTTGCAATTTTGTTTATTTTCTCTTTAAGAAAAAAATGATTTAAAATAAAAAAATTCAAATAACAGATTTTACATAAAAATCAAATGATTTTT
>JAJOLG010000038.1 GCA_021129445.1 Candidatus Altimarinota bacterium
TTTTGAAAATTAAAAATATGCTAAAAAAAGCCCTCCGTCATTCACCCTCCATCCTATTCGCCCACACCACAAACAACAATATTTCAAATTTTTTTGACTTATAAAGAAAAAATAATATTTTCTAAATTAGATATAAAAAAAACTTTACTTACTACTTTTATGAACATTAGAAAAATTGCAAAAGAAATTTGAATTACTACTCAAACTCTAAAAAAAGAAATCCCAACTTTGAATTTGGGATTAACTTGAACAGAAACAGAAGTGCCGGAACATTTAGCTTCTGCAATTATTCGTATTGTTTGACCAAAACATATTGAAGAAAAAATCAAAAGATTGGAAAAAGAATGAGCATCTGCTCAGGAAATTGAAAATGTGAAAAATTGAGATTTTTATAGATGATGAGGTGAAGAAGTTGAAAACAAAGTTGAGGTAAAAAAAGAAGTAAAGAAAAAAATTTTAGAAGATGAAAATTCTGTAAATAAAGCTCCAAAAGTTGAAAAAATTAAATCAATTTTTGATATTTCTGAGGAAATTGATGAAAAAATTTCTGTAAAAGAAGACGAAAGAGAAAAACAAAGAAAAATTGAAGAAGAAAAAGAAGCTGAAAGAAAAAAACTTGCTGAGCAAGCAAAAAAAGAAAGAGCTGAAAATAGAAAGAAAAAATTTTGAAAAAAATCAAATCAACCGATAAATTTGGATAGTTTACCAACTGAGATTTGAAGTTGAAAAATAAAATTTTCACCAAAAACAAAAAAATGAAAATGAGTTTCAATTACAAGAAAAATTAAAATTGATGAAGAAGATTTAAAAATCATTAAAAAAAATAAGGCTGAAAAAAAGAAAAAGGAAAAATTTAAAGAATTGTCGCAAGAAGAAATTGATGCAATGCCAGAAGACGAGCAATTGCTTTATTTTGCTGAAATGGAAGAATTTAAAAGAGCTGAAAAAGAAAATTTTAAAAATCTTCAAAAAAAGAAGTCAAAAGTTATAAAAACTTATGACAATCAAGAACAAATCAAGAAAAAAGAGTGAGTGATTGAAATTTCTGCGATAATCACAGTAAAAGAATTTTCTGAAAAAGTTTGAATTCCTGTTCCAAAAATTATTTGAGTTTTAATAAAAAACTGAATAATGGCGACAATAAATCATAAACTTGATTTTGACACTGCATCTCTAATTGCACTTGAACTTGATGTTCAAGTGAAAAAGAAAATTTCAGAAGCAAGTGCCGAAGAGCTTCAATGATGAGATTTATCACAATTAATTCAAGACGAACCAGAAAATTTACAAGAAAGACCACCAGTTGTTGTAGTTATGGGGCATGTTGATCATTGAAAAACTTCAATTTTGGATTTTTACAGAAATGCAAATGTTGTGGATAAAGAGTCTTGATGAATTACTCAGCATATTTGAGCATATCAAATCGTAAAAAATTGAAGAAAAATCACATTTCTTGACACTCCTTGACATGCTGCATTTACGGAAATGAGAGCAAGATGAGCGAAAGTGACAGATATTGCAATTTTGGTAGTTGCTGCCGATGATTGAGTAAAACCACAAACCATTGAGGCATTTAATCATGCAAAAGATGCATGAGTTTCAATAATTATTGCGATGAATAAAATGGACAAAGAAGCCGCAAATGTTGATAAAGTTAAATGAGAATTAGCTGAAATTTGAGCAATGCCAGAAGATTGGGGTTGAGATATTCCAGTTATCCCAGTTTCTGCAAAAAAATGAACTTGAATGGATGATTTACTTGAAACTATTCTTTTAACTTCTGATGTAAATGAACCAAAAGCAAATCCTAACAGAACAGCAATTTGAACAATTATTGAATCCAACTTAGATAAAGCACTTTGACCAATCGCAACTGTTTTGGTAAATACTTGAACTTTAAATGTAAAAGATGTTTTTATCGCCTGATCTACAATGTGAAAGGTAAAATCAATTACAGACACAAACAGAAAAAGACATAAAAAATTAGAACCATCTGGGGTTTCAGTGCTTGCTTGATTTGAAGAAGTGCCATCAGTTTGAGATATTTTACAAGTTGTGAAAAATGAAAAAATTGCGAGACAAAGAGTTGAAGAAATAAAATTACTTCAACAAGAAAATTTAAATCAATGATTCTGAATCGAAGAAATTCAAAATCAAATTAAAATGTGAAAAATAAACCTTTTAAAAGTTGTTTTAAAAGCTGATTCACAATGATCACTTGAAGCATTAAAATGATCAATTGAAAAAATTAAAAATGACGAAGTTTGAGTAAAAATCATCCATGCTTGAATCTGATCAATTTCAGAAGCCGATGTTTCAATGGCCGCTGCATCTTGATGAATGATTTTCTGATTTCATGTCTGAATCCCAGTTCAAGCCAGAACTGCTGCCGAAAAAAGCAAAATTGAAATCAGGGAATTCAAAATTATCTACGAACTTCTTGATGAAATCAAATGACTTTTAACTTGAATGCTTGAAATTGAAGAGGTTGAAAAAGAAGTTTGAACAATGACAATAAAACAAATTTTCTACACAAAAAAGAAAATGATGATCGTTTGAGGTTCTGTTGATACTTGATCAGTTTACAAAGAATGAAAAATTAAATTGATGAGAGAGTGAGAAATCGTTTGAGAATCTACAATTTCAAATTTACAATCATGAGTAAATGAAGTTGATGAAATGAATGCTTGAAATGATTGTTGAATTCAATTAAATCCAGCGCTTGATATTAAAGAAGGTGATAAAATTGTGGTTTCTGTTATTGAAAAGATTACCAAGACTTTGGATTAGTTTTGGTTTAGATTTATCTTTAGTGCAAAAAATCCTTCAAAGCCTCCGGTATAACAATCTCTCAATCTTTCGTCTGAAACTGCTCCATAATCGCAATCAAAACCCTTCAAACTGCAATTGCAGTTCAATTCAAAGTATGCAAAACTACATTATTTCACTCAGAATTTTTCATTCTGATATTCAACCTTCTTGCCTGATAATCTGTACAATTTGAAGTTGAAGTAATCTCACGATATGCATTTTGCCCAGGCATCCATGCTTCAATATCATATTTTTTCGCAGCCTGTGTTCACAAATCCGCAGAACAAATATCGATCAATTGATAATGAATTCACAAACCTTGATAAATTTCCTCTTCAATTTCTCTCAATTTTTCCAATTCTTCATATGAATTCTCAGGACTTGCAAAAACTGCCAATTCTATTTTATCAAACTGATGACATCTCAAAATTCCCCTTTCATCTTTTCATCAAGACCCGGCCTCTCTTCTAAAACATGGGGAATATGAAATAAATTTTATTGGCAAATCCTCCTCTGATAAAATTTCATTTTGAAAATATGCAGTATTTGGAATTTCGGAAGTTCAAATCATATAAAGATTGTCTCTGTCAGGATTTACATTGTAAACCTCTTCTTTGTGTCATCAATCTAAATATCAAGTTCAAAAAGCAGTTTTTTCATTCACCATAAATGGCGGAATCATCGGAGAAAATCAATGTTTTTTCGCAATTGAAATTGCATATTGAACAAGTGCAAATTGCAATTCTACAAGTTCATTTTTCAAAAAATGAAATCTTGCACCGGCAACTTTCGCTCATCTTTTCGAGTCAATCAAGTCCAATTTTTCTCACAAATCCCGATGAGGTTTCGGTTCAAAATCAAATTTTGGTTTTTCTCAAAATTTTCTAATCACAGCATTATCCTCTTCCGTTTCTCATTTTATCACAGATTCGTGTGCAGAATTTGGAATTGATGCCAAAATTTGTTTAAATTCATCCTTAAAAATTTTTTCAGAATCAGAATTTTCTTTCAAAAATTTTTTAATTTCTCACATTTCAACAAAAAAATTTTTTTTCTCTTCATCTGTCGCAGAAGGAATTTTTTTAGCCAAAAAATTTTGCCTCGCCCTTTTTTCATCCAAATCAATTGAAATTTGATTCGATTTTTTATAAACTTCCACCAATTTTTGCAAAACTTCGGCAGTTTTCTCCTTTCACATTTTTTTCTCAATTCACTCAATATATTTTTTATCCTCTGCAATAATTTTTTTTATATCTATCATATTTTTTTAATTATCTTTAAAAAATTTTTTACATTTAAAGAAAAATTTTTTAGTTATGCAAAAAAATTTTATTTTTTATTTTTAAAAAATTTACAATCATTTTTCAGCGGACATTTTTCACATTTCGGATTTCTCGCAAGGCAGTGATACCTTCCAAAAAAAATCAATCAATGATGTAAAATTCACAAATCTGCTTTTGTGAAAATCTTTTCTGCAATTTTATCTGTCTCCTCTGCCAATTTCGTCGAAACAATTCACAAACGATTTAAAACCCTGTGAACATGAGTATCAACCGCCAAAAACTGCTCTCCTCTTGCAACCGACAAAAAAACCTTCGCCGTTTTTACTCAAACTCACGGCAATTGAGTTAAATCTGAAATATTTTTAAATTTATCGAGAGATTTTTTTGATAAAATTTCACAAGTTTTAAAAATATTTTTCGCCTTCGTACGAAAAAATCAAATTGTTTTTATAAAATTTTCAATTTTTTCAACTCATATTTTTATTCAATCTTCTGGCTTTTTTAAAAATTTAAAAAACTCGGAATTTACTTTATTTACCTGCTTATCAGTAGTCTGTGCCGACATTAAAACCGCAATCAAAAGCTGAAAATCATTTTCAAAATAAAGTTCAGCTTTTGCATCTGGAAACATTTTTTTTAACTCTTTTTTTAGAAGCTGGATTTTTTCTTTTTTTGACATTATCTGTATATGGATTAAATTTAAATTAAAATTATTTTATTTTTTTAATTTTTCTACTGATTTATTTTGTAAATAAAAAAAGTCAAAAATATTTTTTTGAGTGTAAAATTTTTTATTATAAAATAAAAAAACAACTTATTAAAAGTTGTTTTTTGTATTGTTTTAAAATTTACAATTGATTTTAAAATGCTATATAAAGTAGAGAAACGCGGTAAAGAAAAATAAATCTTTCTAAACCAATCAGCCAAATAAATTTGACCCTTCGACCTAGGATAAAATCCTAGTTGGATTGTAATATCTCCTTAAAGGGAGGTGATCCATCCGCAGGTTCTCCTACAGATACCTTGTTACGACTTAGTCCCAGTCAAAAATCCTACCGTAGTGATTCGTCCCTTCGGACTAAAACCCCGTCGGGTATTACTTTCTTCCGTGACTTGACGGGCGGTGAGTACAAGGCCCAGGAACATATTCACCGTATCATATCTGATATACGGTTACTAGCGATTCCAACTTCATGCAGGCGAGTTTCAGCCTGCAATCCGAACTGAGACCGATTTTTGGGATTGGCTCCATCTCGCGATTTCGCTACCTTTTGTATCGGCCATTGTAGCACAGGTGTAGCCCTGGACATAAGGGCCATGCTGATTTGACGTCATCCTTACCTTCCTCCTGGTTGTACCAGGCAGTCTCGTATGAAAAATTTAACATACGACAAGGGTTGCGCTCGTTTACGGACTTAACCGCACACCTCAAGGCACGAGCTGACGACAACCATGCAGCACCTGTCACCGAGTTCCTTGCGGCACTCCTTCGTCTCTGAAGGATTCTCGGGATGTCAAGTCCAGGTAAGGTTCCCCGTGTATTATCGAATTAAACCCCATGCTCCACCGCTTGTGTGGGCCCCCGTCTATTCCTTTGAGTTTTAGTCTTGCGACCGTAGTCCCCAGGCGGGATACTTAACGCGTTAGCTTAGACACTCAGAAGGGTCGAATCTTCCGAACATCGAGTATCCATCGTTTAGGGCGTGGACTACGAGGGTATCTAATCCTCTTCGCTCCCCACGCTTTCGTCCCTGACCGTCAGTATATCCCCAGTGCGCTGCCTTCGCTTTTGGTGTTCCTTCTTGTATCTACGGATTTTACCCCTACACAAGAAATTCCACGCACCTCTGAATAACTCTAGATAAGAAGTTTCCAATACGATCACGGTGTTGAGCACCGTGTTTTAACATCAGACTTTCTTTTCCGGCTACGGACCCTTTACGCCCAATAATTCCGGTTAATGCTTGCGACCTACGTATTACCGCGGCTGCTGGCACGTAGTTAGCCGTCACTTATTCCTGAGTTAATTTCAGAACTTATTCACTCAGAAAAGGAGTTTACGCCCCGAAAGGTGTCGTCCTCCACGCGGTGTCGCTCCGTCAGACTTTCGTCCATTGCGGAATATTCCTTACTGCTGCCTCCCGTAGGAGTATGGACCGTGTCTCAGTTCCATTCTGGCTGGTCATGCTCTCACACCAGCTACTCGTCATAGGCTTGGTAGTCCATTACACTACCAACTACCTGATAAGCCGCAGGCCCCTCCCATACCGATAAATCTTTACCCTTGCGGGACTATCCGGTATTAGCTATCGTTTCCAATAGTTATCCCTGAGTATGGGGCAGGTACCAACGTGTTACTCAGCCGTCCGCCGCTCGGCTCGAAGCCTCGCTCGACTTGCATGTATTAGGCGCACCGCTAGCATTCAACCTGAGCCAGGATCAAACTCTTCATAGAAAAGTTTGAACTGCTCGTTAAAGCTAGTTCAATTAAAATTTTAGTAAAAACTAAAATTTAAAAACTAATTGTTTTAGATTTTTTTTACTTCAATCGCTCGAAGTCTCAAAGATTTTGAGAATAGACGTTTCTCTATTTTATATAGTTATCAAAACCAATTATGTAAATTTTCTTTATTATTTTTGGAAATTTTCCAGAAATAAAAATGCCAAAAGAAAATAATTAAAAAAAAAACAAAGTCAAGAGAAAAAATAAGTTTTTTTTAGAGAAGTCATCACAAATCGAAAATTTTGGCTATTTTAAGCATAATTAACACATTAAAAAACTTCTTAAAAAGTAATTTTTGAGATAAATCACAAAAAAATTATTCACAAAAATAATCAAGTAGTACTTGCAGAAATATATTCCAAATATTTTTCAGATGACTAAAAAATACTTTCCCCCGCCTCCTCTCATGTGACAAAATTATTTTTTTAGCGTCAAAACTTTCCCTCTGGATAACTTTTGTCAACTAAAAAATTCTCCGAATTTTTTAGCGTCAAAACTTAAAATGGCAAACATCTCCATCTTTTACAATGTAATCTTTCCCCTGCATATTTAACAAACCTTTTTCCTTTGCTCAAACTTCTCAACTGCACTCAACCAAATCTTTCCAAAAAACAACATCTGCACAAATAAAATTTTTCTCAAAATCTGTATGAATTCTTCATGCGGCTTGCGGTGCGGTTGATCATTTTTTCATAGTCCAAGCTCTCACCTCCTTTGCTCATGCCGTAAAAAATGTTTCAAGTCAAAGAGTTTTGTATGCCGATCTGATTAAATTTTCTTTTCAACCAGCTTCAAGCCCCATTTCTTCCAAAAATTCTTTTGCTTCATCGTCTGACATTTCTATCAAATCCTCTTCAAGTTTCGCCGAAATTGGCACAATTTCGTCATTTTCATCAAGTCACAAATCTTTTTTTACTTTTTGAGAATCAAAAGTCGCAACATCCTCTTCTAAAACATTTGCAATGTATAAAAGTGGCTTCATAGTCAACAAATGCAAATCTTTTAAATCTAAAATTTGCTCCTCATCCATTTCCATTTTTATCGCTCTTTTTCACTCCAATAAATGCTTTTCAAGTTTTTCAACAAGTTCAAATTTTGCAATTGCATCTTTTTTTCAAGATTTTGTCTCTTTTTTAAGCCTTTCTTTCACTTTTGCAACAGTCTGCAAATCTGCCATAATCAACTCAGTTTCAATAATTTCAATATCAGCTTTTGGGTCAATTTTGTTATTTACATGAGTAATATTTGAATTTTCAAAAATCCTCACAACTTGTCAAATCGCATCACATTCACGAATATGGCTCAAAAATTTATTTCAAAGCCCTTCTCATTTTGAAGCCCCTTCAACCAAACCTGCAATATCCACAAACTCAATTGCAGTCGGAATTTCTTTTTTAGGATTTACAACTTTTATAATTTCCTTCATTCTTTTATCAGGAACAGTCACAATCCCAACATTTGGATCGATTGTACAAAATGGATAATTCGCCGCTTCGGCATTTTGAGTTTTTGTCAAGGCATTAAAAAGTGTAGATTTTCAAACATTCGGTAGTCAAACAATTCAGATTTGCATATTTTTATTAAATTATTTTTTTAAATTTTTTTTATCTTCTAAAAAAAATTTTTTATTGCAAAAAAATTTTAATTTTTCAGTATTTTTACATAAAAATTTTTTAAAATGAACAAACTTTACAAAAAATTAGAGAATTTTACGACTTCGAGTGCGATTAAAATTGAAAATTCAGATCCGCAATTTTTGAGTTTAAAAAAACTTTTTAATGAAATTAAAAATAAAAAATTTTTTTTACCTTTGATAATCGCAAATTCTTTAATTTGTTATCAGTTATCGTGAAAATGAGAAAATTATTGGGAAGAATTCGCAGTTTTTTTCTGAAAAAATCCAGTTGATGAAAAAAATTTTTTAGAAGCATTTGAGAAATTTTTGAATTGATGCAAAAATAACAGAAGATTGCTAAAAATAAAATTTTTCAGATTGAAAAAATTTTTTCCATTTTTAAAAAAATTTTCTGAGCAAGAAAAATTTTTTTATGACAATTTAGAAATTTTTTTGGAAGAAATTGCAAAAATTATGTGTCAAAAAAAATCTGCAAAAACCATTGTTTTTGCGGTAAAAATGTTTTGATACTGATGAAGAATTTTTTTTGGAGAAGAAAAAATTTTTCCAAAAAACATAAAAATTCCGATTGATTCTAGATTGGAAAAAATTTTTGAAAAATACTGAAAAAATTACAAAAACTCAAAAAATTTTTTTGAAAATTTGAGTGAAAAATTACAAATCCCAGAATTGCATTTAGATGCGATTTTGTGGGTGAATTTTAAGGAAATTATAAAAATAACAAAATAAAAAATTATTGACTTAATAAAAAAAAATTTTATATTTATAATAAGTTATCTATTTTAAAATTATATTTTATATAATATTTAAAAGGTAATGTAATGATCTTTAAAATTATCGGCAGTAAATAACTTGTTAATAAAAAAACAAATTAAAAACAATGGAGAAAAAACATGAACGATACAATTACTTATAATCCCAAATTTGGAGCAAAGGTGTTAATGAACTGGTTTTTTGCCGGTCAACAACAATTATTTAAGGAAATTTATCTTGATAAAATTTCTAAAAAAGAAAACGAGGTTAATGAAATAATCAAAAAAGTTTATATTGAAATTAGAAAAGAATTTCCTGATTTTAATTCATATGAATTAAAAGAGCATCAAGGTGCATATTCAGACTTATCTTATCAAGATGTTGTGTTAAATATGAAAAAAGCTTTTAAAATTCAAACAAATATTTTTATTGATATTTTATTAAATAATAAAGTAGATGAAAAATTCATAGCCCTGCTTAAAAGCTTACATTTTTGTACTCATATGTCTACAAAATCGTCTAGCATATATTATGCAGCTATGAAAGAAAAATATTTAAAATTTATTCAATATAATAATATCAATATTGACTTTATAGAATTTAATAATTTAAAAGATATTTATTCTGAAAATGCAAAATTTTTGATGAATGATGGGTATTATTATGCCTGTGAAGAAGAACAATTATTTGATATCTAAAATAAAAAATTTTTTAAATCGTTATTAAACAAAGACAATGATTTACTGTTAAAATAAGAGATCGCTTAAACCGTTATTACATAAAGTAATAACGGTTATTTTTAATATAAAATAACATTACAAATTATATTTAAAAAAAACCCTCCTTAAAAAAAACCTCATCAATAAATTCTTAATTTCTAAAATACTCTTTTAAAAAGAAATTATGTCCATATAAAAATTTAAATATGCAAAATATATTGTAAATTTAATACCTGAAAATTATTCAAAATTAATCTGAATATGAAAATCAAAAAAATTAAAAGGATTATAAAAAAATAAACACCTTTCACTTTAACTTGCAAAAGATGTTTATTATTATTTTTTAATTACATCGAAAATTGGCATAAAAATTTATTGTTTTTTTGGATTATACTTATTTTTTATTTTTTCTCAAAAACCAACTCAAAAATTTTCTTCCCCTGAGCAATCCATTTTTCCTCAAATTCTGTGCAAATATAATCATCAGACTCAACATCTTGCTCAGCATAAACATCTTTTGAATGCGAAATTTCACGAAAAAGATTTTTTTTGAAAAAAAATGAAACCCTCGTAAAATAAAAATATTCAAAATCGTCAGTTTTAATAAAAATTTTTCATCAAGATTTTAATTTTTTGTAAACCAATTCAATTGTTTCCTGCTGAAAAAACCTCAATTTCCAAGATTTTTTGTCGGTGCAAGCATCCGGAAAATTCATATAAATTTTTTCAATCGATTCATCGCCACATTTTTCCAAAAAAATTTTCGCATCTCATCAAACAAAAGAAAAATTTTTTGCATCAGGATTTAAAATTTCTGTTTTTTGCCGAGCATTTATCAACCTATCCTTTCTCAAATCACATCAAACACAAAATAAATCCGGATTTTTTTTCACAAGATTAGAAAAAAATTTTCATTTTCCGGTTCAAATTTCAAGTAAAATTTTTTTATTTTGTTCCAAAAAATTTTTATTTTCCTGAAAAAAATTTTCTGGTGTAAAACAAAAATTTTTGTCATTATCAAATTTTTCAAAATGTTTTGTTTTTGGTCTTCACATAATTTTTTATATTTTGTTTATTACATCAAATTTTAAATCTTTTTTTAAAAATTACAAAATTCATAATATATTTTTTTACTGTAAAAAGCTACAATGGTAAATTTATTTTACAAGCGAAAAATACAAAAATCAAAAACTCTGAACATTTTGATAAAAAGTCAAAAAAACCTCAGAAAATTTTCTGAGGTTTCAAAATTTTTAAAATTATTTTTTCTCTTTATCTTTCGAATCAACAACTTCTGCATCAACAACTTCTGCCTCTCAATCTTTTTTATCATCAGTTTTTTCTTCTCATCATTTATTTTTTTCAGCAGCGGCATAAAGATTTTGTCAAACTTCTTCCATTTTCTTTTGAAGTTTTTCGGCAGCTTTTTTAATATCCTCAGGAGTAGAGTCCGCTTTTTCAACAACAGATTTTGCTTCTTTAATTGCATCTTCTAATGTGGTTTTATCAGCAGGTGCAGCTTTTTCTCATGCATCAGAAATTAATTTTTCAGCTTGGAAAATTGCTCAATCAAGTTGATTTATTGCTTCAACGGCTTCTTTTTTCTTTTTGTCTTCTTCTGCATGAATTTCAGCATCTTTTCTCATTTTTTCAACTTCTTCATCTGACATTCAAGAAGATCATTTAATTGTAATATGTTGTTTTTTTCAAGTTCATTTATCGTGAGCAGTTACTTTTAAAATTCAGTTTGCATCAAGATCAAAAGTCACTTCAATTTGTGGAACTCATCTTGGAGCTGGTGGAATTCAGTCAAGAATGAATTTTCAAAGTTGTTTATTGTCAGCAGCCATTTCCCTTTCTCATTGACAAACATTTACTTCAACGGCTGGTTGATTATCAGCAGCAGTTGAGAAAACTTGTGATTTTGAAGTTGGAATTGTTGTATTTCTTTCGATAATTTTAGTTGCAATTCATCACATTGTTTCGATAGAAAGTGAAAGTGGAGTCACATCTAAAAGTAAAATGTCAGAAACTGCTTCATCTCAAGCTAAAACTCATCATTGGATTCAAGCTCAAAGTGCAACAACTTCATCAGGGTTTACTCATGCATTTGCAGTTTTTCAGAAGAAATTTTCAACTGCCTTTTTAACAGCAGGCATTCTTGTCATTCATCAAACTAAAATAACTTCATCAATATCAGATTTTGATAATTTTGCATCTTTAAGTGCTTTTTCAACTGGTTTCATTGATTTTGCAATTAAATCAGCAACCAAAGATTCTAATTTTGCTCTTGTAAAATTAACATTTAAATGTTTTGGTCAAGATGCATCAGCAGTCAAGAAAGGCAGGTTGATATCTGTTGATTCAGCAGATGAAAGTTCAATTTTTGCTTTTTCAGCAGCTTCTTTAATTCTTTGCATTGCCATTACATCTCATGAAACATCCATTCAAGATTGAGATTTAAATTCTTCAAGAATATATTTGATAATGTGTTCATCAAAATTATCTCATCATAAATGAGTATCTCAATTTGTAGATAAAACTTCAAAAACTCAATCTCATAATTCTAAAATTGAAATATCAAATGTTCATCATCAAAGATCGTAAACAGCAATTTTTTGATCTTTTCCTTTTTTATCAATTCAATAAGCAAGTGCCGCAGCAGTTGGTTCATTAACAATTCTTTCAACTTCAAGTCATGCAATTTTTCAAGCATCTTTTGTTGCTTGTCTTTGAGCATCATCAAAATACGCAGGAACAGTAATTACAGCTTTTGTAACTTTTTGTCCAAGATATTTTTCAGCATCAGCTTTTAATTTTTGTAAAACCATTGCAGAAATTTCCGCAGGTCTATGGTCTTTTCAAGACATTTTAATCATTGCAGCATCATTTTCTCAAGAAGTAATTTCAAAAGGAACAAGTTTTTCTTCTTCTTTAACTTCAGATTTTTTGTGACCAATAAATCTTTTTGCAGAAAAAATTGTATTTTTTGGATTTGTCACTGCTTGTCTTTTTGCAGGAATTCAAACCAATCTTTCTCATTTTTCAGTTTCGGCAACAACTGAAGGAGTTGTTCTTTGTCATTCAGCATTTGAAATAATCACCGCTTCTCATCATTCCATTACAGATACACAAGAATTTGTTGTACCTAAATCAATTCAGATAATTTTTGACATAATATTTAAATTAAGTTTATAAAAAAAATAGCACTCTATTATCACGAGTGCTATCTTAGGAAAAAAATTAGCAATGTCAAGGGTAGAGTGCTAAAAAAAATAAAAGTCTAATGAAATTGTATCATCTCACTCAAATCAGACCAGCTAAAAACCTTTTTTAAAGATAGCTTACCAAAAGGTAGAATTAAGAAAAATGATGAATGAAATGTGAATAAAAATATTTTTGAAGTTTAATTATTTTTTTTGCACATAACGTGAGGTTTTTGTACAGCTTATATTTTATTTCTTTAAAATATTTTACTAATTTATTTATTTTCATTTCTTTTTGCATAAAAAAGGTAATTATTAATTAAATATTATCATATTT
>JAJOLG010000024.1:0-4878 GCA_021129445.1 Candidatus Altimarinota bacterium
ATTTTCTTTAATTTTATTTTTTAAAATATTAAACATTTTATCCCTAGTTTTTGGGATTATTTTGTTTATTTCTTTAATAGAATTATTTTCTGCATCGAAATTCTCTCAGTTTAAAATATATTTTTCATGACAAGCCTCTCAGTCGCAGTTTTTTTCATCTAATAATGCCGATATTATTGATTTCGGATTTTTTTCCATCATTTAATTTTATGAGAAAAAAATAAAAAAACAATTGACATTTGCAAGAAAAAGTTTTCTTTTTTTGAAAATTTTTTTTGACTACTAAAAAAAATTTTTTTGAATTTAAAAAAAATAAATAAAAAGTATGAAAATTTCTTTAAATTTACTAAAAAAATTTGTTGATTTCAATGAATCAGATATTGCTGTTTTGGAAAAAACTTTTACTGATAAAAGTGCTGAAATTGATGAGGTACATTTTCAAAATAAATGACTTGAAAAAGTTGTAATTTGAAAAATTGAAAAAATTGAAAAGCATCCAGATGCTGATAAAATGCAGGTTACTCAGACGAATGTTTGATGAGAAATTTTGCAAATTGTTTGTGGTTGAGTAAATATTTCAGAATGACAATATGTTCCAGTTGCTTTAAATTGAGCGGTTTTGCCGTGAGATTTTGAAATTAAAAAAGCGAATAAAAGGTGAGTTGAGTCAAATTGAATGATTTGTGCTGAGTGAGAAATGTGAATTGAGTGAGAATTTGCAGTTTCTCATTGAATTATGGATTTGAAAAAATATTTTCCAGATATAGATTTTGAATCAAAATTGTGAGAAAATTTTGCAGAATTTTATGGTTTGGACGATGTTGTTTTTGAGGTTGAAAATACTGCGATTACAAATCGTCCAGATTTATTTTCGCATTTTTGATGGGCAAGAGAGGCTGTTGTAATTTGAGTTTGAAAATATAAAAAAGATTTTTCTTTTGATAATTTTAAATTGGATAATAAAGAAAAATATTTTAAATGAAAACCAAAATTTTCTATAAATTTTGAAATTGAAAAAAATTTAGCAAAAAAAATTTCTTGATTTACTGCTTCTTGAATAAAAAATTGACAATCTCCAAAATGGATGCAAAAAATTTTGAATGCAGTTTGAATAAAATCAATTTCGCTTTTAGTTGATATTACAAATTATGTGATGATTACGACATGAGTTCCGATGCATGCTTTTGATTTGGCAAAAATAAATTGAAGAAATATTCAATTTAGAAAATCTAAAAAGTGAGAAAAATTGGTTATTTTAGATTGAAATGAAAAAGAATTGCCAGAAAATGCAATCGTGATGAGTGATAATGATTGAATTTTTGATCTTTGTGGTATTCAATGATGAGAAAATTCGTGAGTTTCTGAAAAAACAAGCGATGTTTGGTTTCATTTTGCGACATATGATCCAGTTTTGATTCGTCGTGCATCAATTGCAGTTGATAAAAGGACAGATGCTTCGACAATTTTTGAAAAAGACGTTCCTGTTTCCGAAGTTGAAAAGGCAATTAAATTAACAATTGATTTAGTTTCTGAATTAAATCCTGATGCTAAAATTTCTTCTGATTTGTTTGATTATTCAGAAAAACAAAACATTTTGGAAAAAATAAATTTATCAAAAGAAAAAATAAATTATTATTTTTGAGAAAAAATTTCTGATGAAAAAGTTGTAGAAATTTTAGAAAAATTATGATTCTGAATTCAAGATAAATGAGAATTTTTTGAAGTAAAAATTCCTTGATTTAGGTTTAAAGATATTGAAATTGAAGAGGATTTAATTGAAGAAATTATGAGAGTTTATGGCTTGGATACGATAAAAATTATTGCTCCAGAAACTGAAATGAAAATTGCAAAATTGCAAAATCAATATCTTTTATCAAAAAAAGCATCTGATTTTCTTGCAAAAAATTGATTGCACGAAGCGATAAATTTTTGATTTTTATGAAGAAATTTATTGGAAAAATCTTGATTTGATCAAGAAAATTTAATTGAAATTAAAAACCCACTTTCAGAAAAATTGGAAGTAATGAGAAAATCTTTAATTTCATATTTACTTGAAAATTCTGAAAAAAATATTTTGAACTTTAAAAAATTTTGACTTTTTGAAATTTGAAGAGTTTTTGAAATTTGTAATTGAAAAAAACTTGAAAAAACAAATTTAGCTTTCATTTTAGTTTGAAAAAATTTTTTTAAATGAAAAGAAATTTTGCAAAATTTATTTGAAGAACTTTGACCACAAATTGATTTTAAGCAAGCAAAATCTCCTTTAAAATATGCGCATTGATGACAAAATGCTGAAATTATTATGCAGTGAAAAGTGATGTGAAATTTATTTACTTTACATCCAAAAATTGCAAAAAATTTTGATTTACCAAAAAATACAATTTGTTTTGAATGAGATTTTTCAAAAGTTTTTGAAGCAAAAATTAGAATCAAAAAATTAAAACCAATTCAGCAATTTCCGTCTTCAACAAGAGATGAAACAAGAGTTTTTGATAAAAAAACAGAAATTTGACAGGTTTTGAAAAAATTAAAATGAGCAGATAAATTATTGAAAAATATTGATTTGATTGACGAATTTGAATCGGAAGAAAAACTTTGAAAATGAAAAATTTCTTTGACTTTTAGGTTTGAGTACTTTGATGAAAATAAGACTCTTGGTGATGAAGAGGTGAATAATGCGCATCAGAAGGTAAAGGAAAGGTTTTTGAGTTTTTAATATTTATATATGAAAATAAAAAAAGTAGCATGTGCATTACTAATTAAAAACTGAAAATTACTTCTTCAAAAAAGAAAATGAATTTCAAAATATTGAGAAGAGTGGTCGTTTTTTTGATGAAAAATTGAAGAATGAGAAAATTCAAAAGGTGCGTTAATTAGAGAAATAAATGAAGAATTACAATTTGATATAAATAATTGGGAAATTAAATATTTATGAGAAGTTGTACATTATTTGAAAGATTTGGATTTGGAATATCATAGATTTTTATATCTTATCAAAATTCCTGATGATATAAATAATTTTAATGATAAAGAGTGAAGTTGATCATATTTTTTTGATTTAAATCAAGTATTGGACTTGAAATTTAATACAAAAATAGATGTTGAAATTTTGCAGTTAAAAAACAATTTGTAAAAAATAAAAAATATTTTTTACTAAAATAAATACTTTTGAAAATTTTTCAGAAGTATTTATAAATTTAAAAAAAATAAAAAATGTCAGAAAATAATTTAAAATTAGAAAAAAAATTTTTATTGGAGTTAAAAAATTTTCTTGAAGATAAAAAAAAATCTTGAAAAAAATTTGTTGAAAGAGATTTTTTTAAATTGAAAAATAAATTTTCTGAGGAAAATAAAATTTCTCATGTAAAAAATATTGATTTGATTCAGGCTTATCGTGACATGAAGAAAAAATGAGAAATTGAGGAAAATAAAGATTTAGAAAGAATTATTTCGAGAAGAAAAATTAGATCTGAAAGTTGAGTTGCGGTAATTACAAATATGACAAAACCGTTTCCTTGTCCGTGAAAATGTGTTTATTGTCCAACTGCTGCGGATATGCCGAAGTCTTATTTGCCAAATCAACCAGCTGCGATGAGGGCAGTTTTGAATAAATTTGATCCATTTAATCAGACTCAAAATCGTTTGGCGTCTTTGATGGTAACTTGACACGATGTTTCAAAAATTGAAATTATTGTAATTTGAGGGACTTGGTCGTATTTACCTGTTGATTATCAAGAAGAATTTATTTTACAAACTTACAATTGATTAAATCAAAAAGTAGATGATAACTTTGTTTCAAGAGATTGAGATATGTTTAAAGTGCCAAAAATTAAGCAAGCTGAATTTGCAAAAAATCTTGAAGAAGCAACCAAAAAAAATGAAACTGCTGATTATAGATGTGTTTGAATGACATTAGAAACAAGACCTGATCGGATTTCAATTGATGAAATCAAAAGGTTTAGAAGGTATTGATGTACAAGAGTTGAGCTTTGAGTTCAGTCTTTGTTTGATGATGTTCAGGAAATTACAAAAAGAGGGCATACAAGGCAAGATGTTGCAAATGCAATGCAACTTTTGAGAGATACATGATATAAAGTTTCTTTTCATTTGATGCCTTGATTACCTTGATCGAATACGGAAAAAGATATTGAAACGGTTCGTTTAACTTTTGAAGACGAGAATTTTAAGCCGGATTTGGTAAAATTTTATCCGTGCATGGTAATTCCTGGAACAGAACTTGCAAATGATTGGAAAGCTTGAAAATATCAACCTTTAAGAGATGAAGAATTAAAACCAGTTTTGATGAAATTAATTGAAATGGTTCCGAGATGGTGCAGGATTACTCGTCTTATTCGTGATATTCCAGCTGAAAGTATTTTGGATTGATGTAAAACAATAAATCTTCGTCAGCTTATTGAAAAAGAAATGAAGGAAAAATGAATTGAAATGAATGATATTCGTTCTCGTGAAATAAAAACCGATGAGGTAAAAATGGAAAATATTGAAATGAGAAGGGAAAATTTTAAAGCGAGTTGATGAGATGAGATTTTTTTAACTTTTGATGAAAAAATTTCTGATAAACTTATTTCGCTTTTGAGACTTCGCATTCCATCTCAATATTTTACAAAAGAAAAGCATTTTCTTAAGGAATTAGAGTGATGTGCAATAATTCGTGAGGTTCATACTTATTGAGTTCAGACAGTTGTTTGATGAAAATCTTGAAATTCTCAACATTTTTGATTTTGAAGAAAATTGCTTGCAGAAGCAGAAAGAATTGCAAAAGAAGAGTATTGATTATCGAAAATTGCTGTAATTGCAGGGGTTTGAGTAAGGAAATATTATGAAAAGTTTGGGTATAAAAAAGTTGGAACTTATATG
>JAJOLG010000024.1:4978-13157 GCA_021129445.1 Candidatus Altimarinota bacterium
AAATATAATTTAATCATTGAAATAGATTGACCTCATCATGAAGAGTGAAAAAGAAAGTGGAATGATAAAATTAGAGATGAATATTTTTTACAAAAATGATTTCAAACTGTCAGACTGAAAGACAAAAAAGATATAAATAAAGCTGTTGATACAATAGATCAGTATATTTATAATAATAAAAATTAAACAATTTGACAAAAATTTTTTCAAAATTATTTTTTTGAAAAAATAAAAAATTTTTGTGATTAGAAGACAAAAAAATTTAAATAAATTTCGTGTAAGTTGAAAAATTTCTGAATTATGAGGAAATTTTTTTGGTAGGAAGAAAAAAAGATGAATAGTTTACCAAGTTTGACATATTTCTGCGAATCCGCATTTGAGGATAAAATTTTTGTTATTTTTTATTTTAATAATTTTTTGAGCAATTATTTCAAGATTGTTTTTTTTACAGGTTATAAAATGAGATTATTATTCAGAACTTGCTTTTGAACAGCAGTATTCAAGGATTGAGATTCCAGCAAGAAGGTGAGAAATTTTTGCAAGGAATTCAAAAACTGGTGAAAAACAAAAACTTGCAACAAATATTTCGCTTGATTTGGCATATGTTGATCCAAATTATATTCGCAATAAAGAGCAATTAGCAAAAGATTTAGCTGAAATTTTATTTACGGAAGAGGATTACAAAAATTGTAAAAATAATATTCACGCTTGTCCAAGGTGATCGACTGTAAAATTTGATGATAAAATTACAATTCAGCCAAAACCAATTTTGACAAAAACTTGATGAATTGCAGAAAAAATTGAAGATACTCGTTCAATGGAGGAGTTGAAAAGAGATTATGCAGATGATATTTTGAGAAAAATTTCTAAAAAATATATTGATTATTTACCTTTAAAATATTGAGCAAGTGATGAAGAAGTACAAAAAATTAAGCAATTGTGAATTTCTTGAATTGATGTTTTGAAAAATTGAAACATTATTTATATTAATCCAACTCAAGTAAATCAAGAAAAAATTTCAATTTATGCAAAAAAATTGCAAAAAATTTTTCCAGAAAAAAAACTTTCTCAGTTGAAAATGTTTTTAACAAAAAGAAAAGTTCGATATGTTCCTTTAAAAAGAAAATTATCCCCGGAAATTTCTGAAAAAATTCGTGAGTTAAAAAAGAAAAAATATGATGAATGGGTGCAAAATTGAAAGCCGGAAAAATTTTATGATTACAAGTGAGTTGTGTTGATAAAAGAGCATTGGAGGTATTATCCAGAAAAAGAATTAGCCTCACAGGTTTTGTGATTTGTTGATAATGAAGGGATTTGAAGGTATTGAATTGAAGAATATTTTAATGAAAAATTATCATGAAAAAATTGAATTATTTTTAATAAAAAAAATGTAAGATGAGAATTTGTTTTTGTTGATAATAAAAAATTTGCAGAAGTAAAGGATTGAGAATCGATTGTTTTGACGATTGATAAAATTATTCAAAAAAAAGTTGAGGATGAATTAAAAAAATGAGTTGAAAAATTTTGAGCAGATAAATGACAAATAATTGTTATGAATCCAAAAAATTGAGAAATTTTAGCAATGGCAAATTATCCAACTTTTGATCCAAATGATTTTTGAAAAGTTTATAAAATTGAACCAATAAAAAAAGAATGGTGGGTTCCGGAATGAAAAGCTCGGGATTTAAAGCCAAAAGATCCGGAAAAAGATTGAATAAAAATGTATTACACTTTACCAGTTTTTGTAAAGGATGAAAATTGAAAATTTAAAAGATTTTATCGGAATGATGCAATGAAGGAAAATGAAGAGATAAAAAAAGCATGGACTCAAAGTTGAATTGTGCTTGAAAGGGTACAAAAATATATGTATAAAAATAAAACAGGTCTTGATGCTTACATAAATAATACGGTTATGGCAACTTATGAGCCGTGATCGGTATTTAAACCTCTTGTTGTTGCAATGTGATTGAATTCAAAAGAAATTACACCAAATACGACATATGAAGAGTTCTGACCTATTGAAATTGATACTTGAACTGATAGAAAACAATATATTCGTACCGCAGAATGAATTTATCGTTGAATTCAAACAATTACAAATGCAATGGAGCATTCTTCAAATATTTGAATGGCTTTTGTTGCGAGAAAATTGTGAGCACAATTGTTTTATTATTATTTAAAAAAATTTAATTTTTGAGAAAAATATTGAATTGAGCAAAACTGAGAAAGAGCCGGGAGATTGCAATTTTGGAAAAGATGGAATGAAGCAAAATTACTTACAATTTCTTTTTGACAATGAATTTCAGTTACACCTCTTCAAATTGTTGCTGCATGGTCAGCAATGATAAATTGATGATATTTATTGAAACCAACCTTAGTGAAAGAAATTTTAGATTTTAATTGAAAATTGATTTACGAGCATAAAAAAGATATTATTGATAGAGTTATAAAGCCTGAATCTAGTGCAAAATCAATTTGAATTTTAGTTTCTTCTGTTGAAAATTGAGTTGCAAAGCCGTGATGAGTAAAATGATACAAAGTTTGATGAAAAACATGAACGGCTCAAATGTCTTGTTCTGATAAACATAGATGTCAAATTTGAACCTATGAAGAAAAAAAAGAGTGAAATTTTATCACATCTTATGCCTGATTTTGACCAGCAGAAAATCCAAAATTTTTGATTTTGGTAAAATATGATAGACCAAGGGTTTGAGTTTACACTTATTGATCAAACACAGCTGCTTTGACTTTTCACGAGATTGCAAAATTTTTATTTGATTATTATGGGATTAAAAAAAGTGAAGAAAAATAAAAAAATTTTTGATAAGTTAGAAAAAATTTTTTAGGATGTGGAAAAATATTTAAAAAAATAAATTATGGCACAAAAATATGAATTAGTAGTTGGTTTAGAGGTTCATGCGAGAATTAAAACAAAATCAAAATTATGGTGCTCTTGTGATGCTTATTGATTTTGAAAAAATCCAAATGAAAATACTTGTGAAGTTTGTATGTGATTTCCATGAGCTTTACCTGTTTTAAATGAAGATGCTGTTAATTTAGCATTAAAAACATGAAAAGCATTAAATTGTGATATTCCAAATTTTTCAAAATTTGATAGAAAATCATATTTTTATCCAGATTTACCAACTTGATTTCAAACAACTCAATTTGACGAACCTGTTTGTAAAAAAGGGTTTTTGGAGGTTTATGTTGAAAATAGGGAGTGAAAAAAAGAAAAGAAAAAATTTTGAATCGATAGAATTCATATTGAAAATGATGCATGAAAACTTTCTCATACTTCAAATTGAACAGAAGTTGATTTAAATCGTGCATGATGCCCTTTAATGGAAATTGTGACAGAGCCAGATTTTAGGTCAATTGCTGATGTTAAAGCATTTTTACAAGAAATGCAAAAAGTTTTGAGAGCGGCTTGATCGTCAGATGCAGATATGGAAAAAGGGCAACTGAGAGCTGATGTTAATATTTCTCTTCGTCCATTTTGACAAAAAGAATTTTGAATTAGGGCGGAATTGAAAAATATGAATTCATTTTCTGAAATTGAAAAAGCATTAAAATATGAATATAAAAGACAAGCGATTTTGCTTGATTCTTGAAAAGAAGTTGTGCAGGAAACAAGATGATGGGATGCTGTAAAATGAGAATCTACTGGGCAAAGGTGAAAATGATGAGCTGCGGATTACAGATATTTTCCAGAACCAGATTTGCCAACAATTTTGCTTTCTGATGAAAAAATTGCTTCTGTTAAAAAATGTGATTTGCCAACTGAAAAATATGAAAAATATCAATCTGAGTTTTGAATTAAAGAAATTGATGCTTTTATTTTATCTTCAGATGTTGAATTGTCGCAATTTTTTGAAGAAACTGCAAAAATTTCATGAGATTCAAAAAAATCTGCATCATGGATTTTATCAGAATTTATCAAGTTTTTAAAAGAAGATTTAATAAAAATTTCAGAATCAAAAGTAAAACCTGAACATATTTGAAATTTGATAAAATTTATAAATAACTGAGAAATTTCTTGAAAAATTGGGAAAGAGGTTTTTGAGGAAGTTTATAAAACTTGAAAAA
Source organism: Candidatus Altimarinota bacterium (assembly GCA_021129445.1). GTDB lineage: Bacteria > Patescibacteriota > Gracilibacteria > JAJOLG01 > JAJOLG01. The sequence continues at coordinate 9,068 of JAJOLG010000024.1, forward strand.
ATCCTGAGGATATTATTGAGGAAAAATGATTAAAACAAAATTCAAACGAGGACGAATTGAGAGAAATTTGTCAAAAAATTTTAGATGATAATTCAGATTTAGTTGAAAAATATCATTGATGAAGAGATAATTTGTTTTGAAGTTTTGTTGGGCAGACGATGAAGGCTACTCAGTGAAAGGCGAATCCTGGGATTGTGAATAAGATTTTGAAGGAGTTATTATCTAAATAAAAAAATGCAAATAATTGATATTTCAGATTATGAAAAAAAGGTTTTAGATTTAAAAAAACAAATCGACAATTTTAAACCTTTTTCTTCAAAACAATTATAAAACTTTAAAAAATTTTTATAAATATTTTTTATTTCAAATGAATGAAAATTACAAGGATTATTTAAGATTCTTTAAAGGTTAGTTTAATCAAAAATCTCTTCAAGAAACTCTCAAAATTCCATCATTCATTCATCGTTCAATCTCAAAAATTTTTCTCATTTTGAGGAAGATTTTTTTTCAATAAATTTTGATTTTAAAATTTTGTTCAAAATTTTATCTCAAAAATTTTTTTCTCAACTTAAAATTTTCTCAATTTCTTCAATTTTTTTCCATCTTGTCAGATGAAAAATTTTTTGTAAATCTAAAAAAAATTTTTCCATTCAAACAATTTTTTCTATTTCTTGAAATTTATTTTTATTTCAATTTAATTCGAGATATTTTTTTAAATTTTTTGTATTCACAAAAACATTTTCTCAATCTGATCAAACCGCAGAAAGTCAGAATCAATAATATTTTTCTCACTCCCAAAAATTTTTATTATGCCAATTAAAATTTTTTTCTTCTCAAAAATTTTTTTTTCAATCATTTGATTTTTTACAAAAATTATAAATTTCATACTGAAAAAAATTTTCTTCTTCTAAAAAATTTTTTATTTGAAAATAAAATTTTTTAACAGTTTCAAAATCAAGTCATTTTTCTTTTTTTCATTCAATTTTGGAATTTTTTTTGTAGTCGAGTGCATAATATGAAATGTGTTGAAGTTTGAGTTTTTTGATTATTTCAAGGTCTTTTTGTAAGTCTTTTTCAGTTTGATTCGGTATTCAAAAAATTAAATCTATTGATAAATTTGGGAAAAAATTTTTTGCTCTTGTGATGATTTTTTCTGCTTCATAATTTTTTCTCTCAAAAAAATCAAAAAATTTTTCTTGAAAACTTTGAATTCAAATTGAAATTTTTGTGATTCAGATTTTTTTCAATTCTTGAAGTTTTTTTTCCGATAAATCTTCTGGATTTGATTCCAAAAGTATTTCAACAAAATTTTTTTGCTGTGGAAATAATTTTAAAATTTCTCAAATGAAATCTGCATCAATAGCAGAAGGTGTTCATCATCAAAAATAAATCGTTTTGATTTCTTGATTTTTTTTATCTTCAAAATATTTTTTGATTTCGGTTTTTAAAACTTCAAAATATTTTTTGTGAATTTCATTGTTTCAATTTTGAATAGTTGAAAAATTGCAATACGAGCATTTTTGCCTGCAAAATGGAATGTGAATGTAAAAATTTTTTATCATTTAAAAAAAACATTAAATTTTTTACAATTTAATGCTTTTTTATTTTTTTGGCAATTTTATTCTTCAATAATTATTTTTTCGTCAAGTGTTCAATAAATTGTATCGTAGGCGATAATTCTAATCTTAACCAATCATTCTCATTTTTTAACAAATGCGGTTGAAGCAATTGAATTTATTGCATTAGTTTCAGGTGAAAGTAATTTTCATTTTCATTTTATGATTTGAAATTCAACTTTTCAATTGTAGATTGAGGCATCCGAATTTGTAATGTGTGCGATTAATTTGTAATTATTTTCTGGGTATTTTTCAACTCTTACATTTAAAGATGTTAAAGTTATTCATTCTCATCTTAATTTAATTCATAAATCTGTTGAAATTCTATTTTTTTCGTCAAAAATATTTTTAGTTTTTTTGATTATTGATCAAGTTTTAGTTGTATTTCAATATCAAGTTTCTCATTCAATTTTTTCATCAATATAAATTGTTTTATAAACTTTTTTAAATACTCAACGATCTTCAATTCTCAATTGAACTTTATATTCTCATGGTTCTTTGTAAATATGTTCTATCGTTTTCCTGTCAACTGTTGTATCGATTTGGTCATCTCAATCAAAATCCCAAGAATATTTTCATTTAAAATTATCTTTTGTTTTTACTTTGAAAAATACTTGCTCTCAAACAAAAGCTTGTGTTTTGTTTATTTCAAAATCAATTTTTGGACTTTTAGTTTCTCAATTTTTTACAGAAATTCTGTATTTTTCTCATTGTGTTTCAAAAATTGATGTTGTTCATCATTCATTATCTTCAACTTCAACATTAAAAATATAATCATTTGTAAGTCATTTTACTCAATCTGCCTCAATTAAAAATTCTGTATTTGAGGTAAAAGTTTCTTGATATCATAATTTTTCTTCTGTAAATGGTTTGTAATAATACCATTTATATTTTACAATATTTCAATCTTCATCATAAGTATTTTCTAAATTTAATTTAACTTTTAATGGTGTTGTGTATTTTCAATCCTGACTTTTGTCCGCCAAAATTTGTAAAAATCAGATTTTTGGATTTTTATTTACAACTTTTACCCGAATTGTGTCAGAAATTTTTGCAGCTTTTTTTGTATCAAGATCTTTTACCGAAACTTTTAATGGATAACATTCTTTTCTTACAAGTCTGTATTTATGTCTTGCAACTTGTGTTTCTGCAAAATTTCAATCTCAAAAATCCCAAGTGTATGCTAATCATCAATGTGTATTATCGATATTTACAGATTCTTTTGCATTTACTTCAATTTGATCAAGCCTTGTTATTTCAATTCAGTCTTTTCATTCTCAACATAAATCTCTTTTTCACGATATTTTTACTCAATTTACGAATGTTTGAAATACTCAAATTGGATATTCTCAATCTCAAATAAATACTTTTTTAATAATTGAATTTTCTTCTCAGTTTGCATTTATTGCAGTCATTTTTATTGTATAAATTCAAGATTCTTTAAAAGTATGTGAAATTTTATCAGTTCAAGATGTTGTTTCTTTTTTTCAATCTTTAAAATCCCATAAAATTGAATTTACATCAACTGGAACTTTTGGTGTGAAAGTTATACTTCATCATTTTTGAGTCGCATATCTGTCAACATCAAAATCTACATTTAAAACAGAATTTACAGAAATTTTTTGATTAAAAATATCGTATTCTCAGTATTGATCTTCAACTTTTAAATATACATTGTAATCTCAAACTTCTTTGTAGGAATATGTAATTTTAAATTTGTCTCATTTTACAATTTCATATTTTCAATCTCAATCAAAATCCCACGAATATTTTAAAATATCTCAGTCAACATCGTATGATCATCATCAATCAAATACAAATACTCATGGTAAAGAAATATTTTTATTTTTAAAGTTAAATATTGCTTTTGGTGTATTTGAATTTACATAAAATTTATGTTCTGTAAAATCTTCTTTTCATTGTAAATTTTTTACTGTAAGTTCCGCAGTGTAACTTCATGCATTCTTTGGAGTAAAAGAAAATCATTTTTCTTCTGATTTGTAAATCAAATTTCATTTTCAATCTTTAATTACCCATTTATATGAAGAAATTTTTCAATCTGAAGACTTTGATTCACTTCAATCAAATGATACTTTTGCTCAGAGTTTTATATCTGATGGATTTATTTTTATATCAGCTGTTAAATTTTTTATAATTATCCTGATTTGTTTTTCATAAATTTTTCCATTTTCATCTTTAACAGAAAGTTTTAAAAGATAATTTCAAGCTTTATCATAAAATTGTCTAACTGCTTCTCAGGTTTCAAAAAAGTCTTTATTTCAATCTCAAAATTCCCAAATATATTCACTGATTGATAATCAATTGGCAATTACTGATTTTGATGGATCGAAAAGTATTCATTTTGATGATGCGGTTAAAACATTTGTCCTGTAAACCGATTTTATTTCTTTTCAGTCTATAAAAATTTTTATTTTAGTTTCTAAAAATGTTAAATTTCAGTTTTTATCTAAAAT